>JBAVYX010000047.1:0-11854 GCA_049588475.1 Silvibacterium sp.
GCTGGATGCGCTTGCGGAGAAGTAACTGGATGCGGGTGGAAGTTTTTGAGGGCTCGCTTTAACTGTTGCTTCTCGTCGTCGCTCATCCGTTGCAGGAGCCTGCTGCGCTGGCCGTTGTTGAGTGTTGACCACGTCTCCGAAATTGCCACGATGTCCTGGTGCATATCCCAGTACGCTCTCTCCTTGAAATCATTGCGACGCACTGCTCCCGGTCTGCACGTCGTACTGGGTGACGACACCTTGTCCCCCGGCTGGCCGTCGTCTTGCTGCTTCCGCTTGCAGCTCACGTAGCGTCTTCGGTTGCCGCGCCGCGCTTGAAGCCGCTGCTGCCGTCGCCAATTTCGTCATGGCCGTCTGCAACTGTGCGGGAGTCCTCGCCGCTCCGACCGCCTGGAGCGCCCGCACGCCCTCAGTGCGGGTCATCACATCGACCAACGCACGTTCGGACATGCCTTGCAGAAGCAGGCCGAGGGTGGCTCCGGTTGTCGCCCCACCGAGTGCGCCCCACACGCCGCCGCCCAGCGCTCCTGCTGCCGCTCCCGCACCCGCACCGATGGCTGGCCCCGTAGCCCCAGCGAGAGCATGAGCGAGCCCCCGTGAATGGGGTACAGTTTCTCCCCCGCCCTTGCCTGTAGGCGTGCGACCGATGCGATCAAGAATGTCTGCCGATTGCCGCAGGTTGGCGACCTCTTGGGGAGTGAAGCCGCGATCCAGAACGCCATTCTTGGCCAGCGTGTTCAACCTGCGGACCAGCGATCCACCCTGTAATCTCGTGGGGACCGGAGCCACCCCCGGAGCCTGCGCGGCTTGCGGTGTTCCTTTGCTCGCGGCGCGGATTTCGCTGGCCACTTTACGCAACGCATAGCCTTTGCTCCACAACCGGTTGGCCTCGATCCAGTTGTCATAGAGCGGTGTGCCTCTCAGGGTCGCGTCTACGGCGTCGTTTATCGTGCGCACTTCGGCAGCAATCGCGTTGCGGTATGCGGGGTCGGCTGACGAGCGCTGCATCTTGAGCAGTGCGCTGCGCAAGCCCATGGCTGCGGCCAGCGGAGTGCCTTGGCCCGTGTCGTTGATAATTCCATCTTGGACAAGTTGCGCCCAGCGCTCCGGGTGAGTCGCCTTCGATATGCGGGTGCCTCCCCACTGAATGGTGCCATCCGGTTCAGGCACGATCTTACTTATATCCACCGGCCCTTCCCCGCCGACATTCGCGCCCAGCTTGCCTGCCCGCGTCATGGCCTGCTTGACGATCTGCGAGACGCCTTTAAAGCTGGCGGGGACGGTCTGGAGAGACTGGTCGAGCGCCTCATACATAGGCTTCGCTTGCTGGAAGGTGATCTCGGCGGCATCCTTCATGGCGTCTGCCGGTTCATCCTGCACGGGGCCGATCAGGCCGGAAGTCTGTTGCGCGGTTTTGCGAATGACCTCCTTGACCGCTTGCTGCTGCTCATTCTCCAGCCTGGTAAATTGCGGGGCCTTCACGCCTCGGCGCTTCAGTTCGGTCTGCTTGCGACCCCAGTAGCTTTCCGGCTCCGCCTCGCCGATTGTCGCGGGGACCGTCACTCCGCCTATATCCACGGTGCGTGGAGCGACGCGGGGAGCGACGAATCTATCCTCCGCCATGCGGCGAAGCTCAGGCAGGCTGCGAACGGCCTTCCCTGGCGCTTCCGCTGCCTCGCCTATGATCCTGCCGGTCATGGCCGTGCCCAGTAGCCCGCCGATCAGGTTCTGGATCGCCAGCCCCGTGTCCGTCTTACGATCCTCCTGGTACTGCTGAAGCAGACCCTTCGGAATCTGCATCGGGTCGATCAGATCGAGAAGCTGGTTGGGGTTGCCGGTGCGCTGGCTCTCCATGGCTGCATTCGCAAGCTGTTTGACATACCCTGGCATTCCATAAGCCACACGGCCAGCGGCTCGTGCCGTATTGCGAAATGCCTGCTCCTGCCTGTCCCCGAGTTCCAATAAATCTTTCGCAGGGGCACGGGAAGGTATCTCCGGCCTCAGAGCCTTCTGGATGTGTTGGTCAACCCGCTCATACCATGTCGGCCCTTCGCCCTGGTAACGCACATCCTTGGCGTATCGCGGCACCTCGTCCGGGTGCAGGTTATAACCCGCATTCTGCGCATTTTTAATTTTGCTGAAGGGAACGCTGATCTCCTCCGAAGTATCCGTGTACCCCTGCTGGTGCTGGGGCAACATCCTGTACAAGCCTTCGTTCTGAGTGTTGGTGGTGAAGTCCGGGGGGCGAACTTCATAATCTCCGTCATCGCCAGATGCGCCACGCCACACACTCGAAGGTGGGCGAACCTCGTAGTCACTGCTTACGGCTTGGTCCACTTTCCACCTCGCGCCACGGCGTCAACCTGTCCCGTCCGCTTGTTATAGAGTTCGTACCCGTTGGGGAATTGCGATGCGTCAGGAGCGTTCGCGGGTGGAGTCCAGCCGCCGCCTGTCTGCGCCGATGGGGTTCGCGATGGTGTGCGTAGCGCGTCCACCGCCGCTTGCGACGCAATCACCTGCGCCTTGGTGAAATTCTGCAACTGCAAGCGCAAATCCTGCGGCAGTTCGCCATGGCCAACCTTCGCCGCCCAGCGCTCCGGGGCTTCGGCAATTCCGCCTGCGTTAAACAACGCGGCGATCTCCTGCGCGTTTACTCTACCCGCTTCGCTGCGAATCAGGCTCAGAACAAAGAGCGCGTCTTTCTCCGAACTGGGATCGTTGACTGCGTCTTCGGCCAAGTTCGCGATCTTCACCGCGTCCCCATAACTTGACCTTGCCTTGTTCAACGCGGCGGAGCCCTTGACGCCGATAATCCTGTCTCCTGCGGCTGTAGGTCCGGCCCCCGGCGTTGCCACAGTGCCAGACGGCGCTCTGCTACCGGCTGGCGCTCTCGCACCACTACCAGACGGTGCTGCTCTGCCACCGCCACCCGGCAGCGCTGGTCCGCTGGTGCGCGTTTCCGGTATCTCGTGGACCTGGTTGTCTTCATCGACGTAGTGATACATGCCCTGCGAAATCCGCTGCGTCAAATAGGGCGGCGGCAGGATGTCGGCGTTCTCTGTTCCCGGTATAGGCGCGTTGGTCAGCCGGTCGAGCAGGACGGAAACGGTCTGGCCGTTGGCGTTCCGCTTCCACGCCCGAATCGGTCCCGTGGCAGGCGGCGGCGGCACATAACCTTCGGGCATGGGCGTGGCTGCGATCTCGCCGGTATCCGGATTCTCCATGCTCTGGTAGTAACGCCCGTCGCTGCCCTTGTAGGGCTTCGACCCGGTGAGCGGCTTCAGCTTGGACCTCGTCGGCAACCCGGCCAGATGTTCGCTTAGTTCCGTCAATGCCTCGCCCGCGATGCCGTGGCGTTTGGCCCAATCAAGTTGCCATGCGCGGCTGGCTTCATCCACCTGCTGTTTGGCCTGCTGCTCCTGTTGCGGAGAGAGTCCCGCCGATGCCACATCCAATTCCGCCGCCTTCGTCGCTTCATCCCTCCGCGCCATGCCCTGCCGCTGTTGCTTAGTCATCGCTTGCGGCGTTGGGCGTATGTCCACAGTGCGACCGGGGATGGTGATGTTGGAACCGGGCAGAGGTAAATCAGGAATACGTGATGCAGACTGACTAGGGTCGTAGTTCACCGGTACAGGTCTGGGCTTGCGCTGGATCAAACCTTTCACGAAATCCCAGTCACGCTGGATCGCGCCGGGAGCCTTGGCCGGATGGTAAACATCAGCGATGCTTTGCTCGACACTCACCAGTTGCTGCATGGCCTTGTCTCTGGCGTCGCCGCTGAGGCTGGGGATTACCTGCGCCAGACTATGTCCCCGGTCATATAAGCTCGCCACGCGCAGCCTGCGATCTTCGTCTTGCAGTTGCTCCGTGCGCTCGCGGTGATGCGCGGGCATTCCGAGAACGTAGCTAAGCAGGCCACCATTTGCCATAGAAGCTTCTCCATCTTCAAATCTTGATAAACGTCTTCCGGCGCGATGCTTTCTTGGCGTGCGTAGCCGGAATCACATGTTCGTTCTGGTGCAGGAGATACACGCCCGTTCTCCTAACCCGACCGCCCTTCTTAAAGCTCCCCACGACACCGCTTCTCCCTACGACATTGGGCGGCGTAATCTGCATGGGCGCTCGCCTCTGCGGTTTCTGTTGCTGTTCGCCACCCGGTTCGAAGCGCTGCTTCAGAGTGTTCTTGGCTTGCTGGCCAACTCGTTTACCTACTGCCGCCGCGCCCTTCGCTACGCCCTTCGCACCCGCAGCGAGAGCCGGACCCAACGCCGCCATAAACGCGCCCATGATGTCAGCCACCCCTTCTAGCTGAATACCTTTTGCAGCCCGCTGCCGAGGATGGAGTTTTGCCAGTTCTGCATCTGCGCCTGAGAAAACTGGAACTGCTGGCCCAACGCCTGCATGCCGGTGTCGAGTAGGTTGGTTCCCAGACTCGCTGCCGAAGTCGCCGCCTGTCCGGTGAGCTTGCTGATCATGTCTGAAATATTGGCGCGGGCCTTGTCATCGATAGTCTGGTTCGACGCATTGGTTCCGCCTGAGCGATTCCCAAACTGCGCGTTAACCTGTTTCTGCTGCTGCGCCTGTTGCTGCTGCTGCTGAATCTGCGGGGCCAGCAGCTTCGCCGTCTGTGCCGGGTTGCCGCCCAGTAGCCCCTGAAAGAAATTCCCTGCCGATGTAGTCAACCCCTGACCGACAGAGGTGCCATAGCCTGCCATCTGACCCGCTTGGTTTATGCCAGCGTTAATAGTCGGGTTACTTCCTCCAAAGATGCTCGACCAAAAGCTCATAACTCCTCCGACTTACGCGGCTTAGCTTTCCGCCAGTTCCTTACGGATCATCTGCGCGGTCTGCGCTCTACGTTGTTGATCGTTGAGCATGAGCGGATCAGGAATATTTCCAGCCTTCACGCCGCGCTGAACCTCGCTCATCTTGACGTTCTCCTGCGGCCTGCGCAGATCAGGATTGGAGCCGACGCGCTCTGCCCACTTCCTGTCGTTTTCCGCAACGGCCTTGGCCGCTATCGCCGAGTCGTGCGCTTCCTGCCGTTGCTGTGCGAGTTCCTGCTCGCGCTTATCAAAGCCGAATGCCTGATTCGCATACGTCATCGGGTCCAGCCTGCGGGCATCAGCCTGCCGGATGAGTTCAGACGGAGAAACCGGCATGGGCTTGCCATCGAACAGGCTGCGATACTTCCAGTCAATGTCGGAAATCTGCGCCAATCCAGCGCCAGCCTTGGCGGCGAACTCATTCACGTTGAAAGCTGGACTGCCGGGAGTTGATCCGGGTGCACCGGATACATAGCGGCCTTGGTTGTCGCGGCTTTGCTGATAGCCGGGTGCGTCCGCCGGAATGAAGCCCGAGGCCCGCGCCTGCTCGTTCTGAGTTCGATAAAAAGCCGCTTGCGCCGCTGCCGTGGCTCGCTCGTTTTCGATGCGTTGCTTTTCTTCTTCCCACTGCGTCAACGAGGGGACAATTTTGTTTTCGTAAAAATCGACATTCGAGCGCTGGGCAAGTTCGGCTGCGTCCTGCGCGGCCTTGGCTTCGGCCCTCTGTTTGTCTGCTTCGGTGAGTACGCTAGTGAAGGCGGTGATCGCCTTTGGCTCCATACCGGCGATCTGCTCGTCGGTGAATCCCGAATCTTTCAGAATCTGTGCAACGGTTGCCATAACTAACTCCTTAGTTCGTAGTCTTGTGGTTCACTCGCCCATCGTGGTACTCTCATCCGAAATGGCTAACTTCAATGGTTAACTTACTCACTTATCCGCGACTACTTAGCGGCAACGGCTTGGTACTTCGCGGTGTGTAGTACCGGGTGGTGGTCTTCGCTGCTGCCGCTACAGGCTCGATGACGCCGTCCGGATCGATTGGTTTTTCCAGACTCTGCTCCGTCTCGCTGCCCGTCACGTCGGAGCCGATCACGATCTTCTGCGATGGCTGGCCGGGATCGATAGCGCCGACATTCACCGTGGCGGCGACGGGAGTAGTATCCACGTCGATCAATTGCAATTCGATGGACACCTTGGCGCTATAACCCAGATAGGCGTCAGTGGACCGCAGGCTGCAATCGCCGGATAACTGTGCCGCGATCCTGTCTAGTAAGTCGTGGATGACTGCTTCGCCGCTGATCCGGCCCGGTATTTGAACGGCTGTCATAACTGGTTCAAGGACGGCTTCCATAACTTAGGCTCCCTTCTGGAGGAGGCTCGCGTTGGTGTCGGCAGAGGAGCCGTTGACCATCTGCTGCCGCCGCTTCAAATCTCTGAAGCGGCGCAATAACTCAATGTTCGGACTCAGGACTTCCGCTCCTTCAACGGCCACGACGGTCCTTCTGGAGCAGCGCAACGCATGAGCCAGATGTTTCTGGCTGTACAAAAAATCGCGCCTGAATGTTTTCCACTCCAAAGCGCGGGCGGTGGCAGTCTTCAGGTCTTCGCGGCTGGGATGGGTGGTTGCTGGCATTTCACCTCCAAAATGAAAAGGCTCAGGCCGTTGAGGTCTGAGCCACCGCCTAATCCCTTGAGTTACTCACGCAAAGGGGGCGTGTATCTGCTACTCACAGGCTGCACCCGTCTCGCGCAAAAAGTCAAACAGTTTTTAACCCGCGCTCAAGGTCAACAGAAAAAGCCGCTGCCCAGTCTCCTCTGGATGATCGAGCACCAGTACGGGCGGCGCAATCTTACCGACGAGCAAAGGAGCTACTTCCGAGGCAAGCAGTTTGAACTGGAAAAGAAGAGACGCGGCGGCGACCGGAAATCAAAACCTCAAAATGAGGGATTGATTACGGCGAAGCGCATCGCACAGCAACATCAGGTTTCGCACGCTACGATGAGGTCAAGGAGTTTCGGGATAAAGTGCGTGCGCTGGAAGTCTACTCCGCGCAGGCGATGAATTATGAGGCAGAGGATAGGGCTGCAAAAATCCGCCTGCGTGCAGAGCGGCGCTGCGGGGAGATGCTAAAAGACGCGGAGAAGAATAAGGGAGGCCCACCTCTTCATAACCGGTCGGATGATTCGACCAGTTATCGTAACGGCACCTCATCAAAGGCTCCGGGGAAAACAAAGGGACGGCCAGAAAAGGTGCGAAGCCTCCGACCCTTGCCGATCTCGGCATCTCTAAGCAGCAATCCTCCGACTGGCAGAAGCTGGCCGAAATCGCGAAGGCTCAGCCGCAGGCGGAAGAAGCCAACTCCCAGCCAAATTAGGACACTACCGGCGCTTCGACTTATAGCCCTTGGGAAGCCGGTCGCCTGCTTCGGGCGGTTGACCGGTGGGACGGTCGAGAATGGCGAGCGCGTCGGCGATCATGGCGGGCGTAGCCTTGGGGCGGTGCGCCAGCCATTCCTCATGGCGGAGATGCGCGAGTTTTTCGGCCACGGCGAGGTTGATGAACTGGTTGAGCGAAACGCCTTCCTTCTGGGAGAAGTTCTCCGCTACCCGGCGCACGGAGGGCATGAGCCGGAGGGGGAACTTGCTCATGGCGACTTTGACTTTCTTCTGGCTCACAGGCATGGACTCTATCTCCTCTTTCGAAATTTGCTCAATACCTCGGCAGGAGTCAGCACTTCCAATTGAAAGTGCTCTGCTGCTTCACGAAAATGTTTCGTATTGTTGGTCACCAGCGCGTCGGCATTCCCGTTAATCGCCACATCCAGAACCATGTCGTCGTTGGCGTCCGGCGATAAAGGGCGATACTGAAAGGCAACCCAGACCGGCTCGGCAATGGCCTCCAGCGCCTCCAGAATGGCTATCGTCTCCGCTCGCGATTTGCCCGATACACGCAACTGTTCCGCACGCAGCGCCACATCCCGATACTCGCAGGCCAGCTTATAGTCCATCAGGATTGTGAGTTCGCCCCGCAGCGCCAGCCGAACAGCTTCCGCCGCCGCTCCGGTATTGGAGCGAAGCGCGGTGATGAGCACAGATGTATCGAGGACCGCTCTCACCCGTCTATGGTATC
Organism: Silvibacterium sp.; assembly: GCA_049588475.1. Taxonomy (GTDB): domain Bacteria; phylum Acidobacteriota; class Terriglobia; order Terriglobales; family Acidobacteriaceae; genus Silvibacterium. Next base: position 7,957 of record JBAVYX010000047.1, read on the forward strand.
ACAGGTGACATCATTGATTTGGCGTGGTTTTGCCGCAGGGGCCGGGATATCTGACCCGCATCAACGACATCCTGCGCGAGCGCATTGGCGGCGGAGAAAGCATGAGTGACAACCGGATCGCGCCCAGTTTACACGGTCGTTCTTATCGCGCCGCGCAAAAGTTATGTCCAGCCTTTCGATCCGCAACTCAGTGGGTGGCCCGTTCCAGCCTTCTTTTGGCTCTGTCCGAATGCCCAACCTGCGGGCAATGTTACAGGGCTGTCGCGAGGTTCCTAGCAGCGATTATTGCTTCTTAAAAAAAGAGGAGTCCGATGGATCGTCGGAAAAATGAACGACACCGATTGCATTACGTGGAATAAACGTTGCTTTCTTGTCGCTCTTACCAATGATGTACAGGCCGGAATCTGACTCATCGATTAGAAAAGCAGTGACGCTCTGGCTTGGCTTGATTATCGAATCTTTTGTGAAGTAGATGGTGACCGGAATTGGCGTTCCGCCGCCCAACGATGTTTTGATGTGCGGGTAATAAAAGGTACCGAAAACGAATACCGCCCCCAGCATCAAAGCGATTCTCGGTATCCAGTACCTAGACGTCACGCTCCATGAGCGAAATCGAATTTCAAGAAACATCAGAATGCCGACGCAAAACAACCATAGTCCAATTGCGGTCGAATCGAAGGTTCGCGATATGAAAAGCTTGTGGACGGTTGCTGCCAATTCGTAAGTCACAATGGCTAGGGCAATAATGGCTCCGAAGGTTGATCCTCGCTTGGAGAGAAGAACGTAAATTAGTATCGCGATACCAAGAATAATCATGACCGCTGCGAGAACAGGGTGCGTGAATCTGATTCTCGAAAGGCTCGCTAGTGGATCATTAGAGGAGATATCAAAAATCCACCTCAGAAGATATAAACCGGCAGCTCCGCAAAGCAACCAGTACGAGAAAACAAGGATAGGTGTTAGGGTCCACAACTTATCGCGCTCCTTGTAATAGCGGCTGTTCTGAAAGGGTTTAATTACTAAATATGGCAGCGCTGTGAAGAGCAAAAACCACGCCCCGGCAGAAGCGATACGCGGACGTAGCGGATTTGTCTCAAAGAACCCGTAGCTAGTGTGATAGATCGACAAGATCAAAAAGCCGCAAACATACAACACAATAGCGAACGCGGCAACCGACTTCGATACGACGTCAAGCGTCACAGTGGCGGCAGGTGGGAGACTCGGAGATAGGGATGGTTGAGCGGCGACCGGTTCGACCTTATTCACGAGGTCAGCGATTTTTTCCCCAGTGCCGGATTTGATAATCTCGCCCGCGTCGGTCATGGCGCTCAGTATATTCCTGCGCCAAAACTGCGCCGAAACTGCGCCTATCCTTTTCCCATCTCGATTCTTAGATTCCGCTCAGAATCTCGTCCTTGCTAACGCCCTTGTGCGCAGCTACCGCAGTGAGAATTGCATTCAAGGTACCAGTCGCAGGTTGATCGATGCTGGCGGCTCAACGTCAAAGTAAAACGCCTGCACCGCCTCTCTTGCGGAAAACTTCAACTGCTCCCACGTGTCGGCCTGCGTGAAGATGTCTTCGCCCACCGCTTCGGCAACATAACCGCCATCGGCATCCTGCGTGACTTCAAATACGAGTTCCATACGTCGAGCATAGCGCATCCTGCGCACTCCTGCGCCTAACTGCGCCTCCGGGTTTAGAGCGTGAAGGTAGAAGGCGGGAATGAGTTTATGCTCTAGCGGCAAGCGGGGGTCCGGGACAACTTCGGCGGGACATGGACAGGGGCCAAGGCTTGCAGCTACGGATGGCGCTGCCACCGGCTGGGTGAGGGTTGAAGTACCTGGCGCTGTACGGACGCCGTGGCGCTGTCGCCAGAGGCCACCACGCGGGGGGTGTGGCAGCAGCCATAGACGTGTGAACCATAGGGCATGGCGCGGACAAAAGTTGGACAACCTGGTGGACAACGTAAACATGGACAACTACCCATAAACACGCTTACCCGTGATCGAGCATCCGCGTGCCCTTAAGAACCCGCCTCGCAAGCTCGGGATCGTAGTGGAGAACTTCGCGAGCCTGACGCAGCCGCTCGCCGGAAAAGCCACAAGAAACTTGGACCTTTCTCGTAGCCTCGTTCTTCCCGCGCCCCCCACCCCTCTCCGCCTCCGGATACATCATCGCGTATGCCATGGCCTGCTGACCCTTGTTCAGGTTGCGACGCATGAGATTCACTGACGTAATGCGCGGTGTATGGAACCAATTCCGATGTGTCCAAACAGGCCATGGTCTGGATGGACGTATATCGACACCCTGAAAAGTGTCCAATATAAATTACATTTTGTACTAGTTGACACATTTTGCCAGACATCTTAGACTTCATTTGACACATGGAGGTGTCGGGCACGATGAAGAGCGGACAGGTAGTCGGTTACGTCAGGGTTTCCACGCTGGATCAGAACACTGGGCGGCAGCTTGAACAGATGAAGGGTGAGCATACGGACGTGATCTTCGAGGATCGCGTATCGGGCAAGTCCCTGGAGCGGCCCGAACTGGATAAGCTGCTCAAGCATGTCCGCAAGGGCGATACCGTCCTGGTTCACAGCATGGACCGGCTGGCCAGAAACCTGCGCGACCTGCGCAACCTGGTGGACGATCTGACTGACCGGGGAGTGATCGTCCGGTTCCTCAAGGAGCACCTGGAGTTCACCGGGGAGGCCAACTCTACGGCCAAGCTGATGTTGAACATCATGGGCGCGGTGGCCGAGTTCGAACGCGAGATGATGCTGGAGCGGCAACGGGAAGGAATTGCCGTAGCCAAGGCGGAGGGCAAGTACCGGGGCGGCAAGTTCAAGCTGACCGAAGACAGGGTTCGCGAACTGCGTAAACGCGCTGGTGCTGGCGAAAACAAGGCTGCACTGGCACGGGAGTTCGGCCTCTCCCGGCAGAGCCTCTACAACTACCTCTCAGAACCCGCCGCTTAAGCAGCAGCGCCCCCACGGGGCAGCAAACCAGCACAAACCCTGTCCATCGCGGGATGGGTTTTTCTTTTCCGTGAATAGCGGATGTGTGCCTTCTCCATCGCGAAAGCCATCTGCAAGAATCTTCGCTGCGATCTCTTTGCTAGTGACGTGATACAGCCGGGGGAATTCACTATCTCGTCGTTGTGCGCGTGCGATTTCTACCAGCACAAATCCTCGTCTATTTACACGTGTACGTAACGATGCTCTGTGGCATGGTTACTAAAGTCCACTGTACTTTCGGCATCTGGTCACGGGAGAGGTCCCCTCATTAGTTTGAGCCTACTTTCCCCCAGGACGGAGTCATTGATTGCCGGAGATTCCACAAAAATGTCAGCCCCTCAAAGGGATGCCGTGGTAATATCCGCCATCAGTCAGCAGCAATGTTCGGAATGATGAATCGTGTCGGCGATCTAACGAAATCCGCAGGTGTAGGGTCGCGCCCAGGCGGCTCAAGCGTCAGTGAGATGAAGATGACATCGCTTCTGCGGTCACTGGGGTTCTCAAGATTCTTTGCTTTGTTTTCTCTCTCTTCTCAATTCTCGACCCGTGAACGAAAGGTATTTGTCCGTGGTAAGAAAATCTTGCTACCTGATCTCCGCTATCCGCCCCAAGACACTTTTTCTCGCTGCCATTGCTGCTATGGTCTTGTTCTTGACGTGCGGGTCCGTCTCACAGGCACAGCAGATAACCGGCATCGGAAACACCACCTCCACGCCTGTGCCGGGCGTACCGCATGATTACCTCACCAGCTTAAATGAGGTTGTGAATCCGGCGAACGGGTCGGTCAGCATTCGCATCAAGGCGCCGACGCCGCACGAGCGGGGCGTGAATTGGCCCACTTATGCGTTCATGTACGACTCGGATGGGATATACACGCTCA
>JBAVYX010000048.1:0-6151 GCA_049588475.1 Silvibacterium sp.
GTGAATTCATCAGCAAAAAAAATCGCGTCAGGATGCCCTATAAACGTTCGCGGAAGCATCGGCATACATTTTCCATCCATCTTGAAATTGCGAAAATCCAGCCAAACAGGTTTTTTCACAGCTTCCAAACCGTGGTGTGGTCGACGTTGAGACCGCGTTCCTCCAGCAACTCCTCAACATCGCGCAGCGAGAGAGAATAGCGAAGATATCACCGGACCGCACAAAGGATGATGCCGGGTTCGGTCTGCCGCCATTTGAAGATCGCCGGTCGGGTTATCATTTCGCGATTGTTTCACGTCACCAGCCAGTAACCCCGAAAGTTGCAACACATCCTCAGCGAGCACTAGTGACGGATCCAATGGATTGGATTGAGCACTTGCCGTCTCGGATCCGACACCCAACAACGCGGCCGTCAGCCCGATCCAAAGCAAAGCAGTCCGACCCGCGCAACGATTTCTTGAAGATACCTTCATGTGAGATTGTGCTCTTTCCGTGGCGGCTTGGAGTCCGTCGCTCAACGACTAACGCGACAATCCAGAGACGAATTGATCATCGGATTCAGAAATTCCTAGTCGTTGGTTCTTGCTTGATGATAGTTGGCGTTCTGAGCGGTAGATCCGGGATTCCTGCATTACCCTGCATGACCCTCGCCAGCAATCTGATGACCGGGTAAAATGCGAAATTGGAAAGAGCGCTTTCTACCGCAAATCTCTCTCGAGGTCAGCACTCGTTGCACAGCATTGCACAGGGGTTTTGGTAGCCAAATTGTAGCCACCTTGTACCGTATTCCGTACATTAAAGTGCAGGGAGGTGCAAAGTTATGGCATCCTCTATATCTTTTGTTTTCATTGTTTTATCAGGGATGGTGTTGGTTCCAAGAGGCTTGGATTTTTGGCCATATTCGCCTTAAAAGGGCGATGCTCTACCCGGCTGTTGACCAGGCGGCTTCCTCCGACCACATCGACGACACTCTTCTTTGACCTTTTGAGTCGCACAAAGTTTCGGGCTGCGATCGCAATTCTGAACGGGTCGCATCGATGGTCACAGCTTGTAGGGTTCGGTGGAGGCATACCCGGGGTCTGTGGCCGAGATTAGTTCGGCGCAAAGGCCGTCCCAGAGAATTAGTACGCGGCCCACGAGGCGGTCGTCCGTAACCAGGCGGAAGACGGCTTGGGCTACCTCGTCGAGTTCGATCAACTTGGACGGAACATTCTTGGCGCGGCGCTCTTCGGGAGTGAGTGTATCCCAGTAGGCTTTCACTTCTGGAACCGCAACCCAATGGGGGACGAGGCAATTCACGCGAATGTTGTCACTGTCGCGGAGCGTCGAAAGAGTGGTGGTCATGCGCAAGACGCCGATTTTGGCGACGTCATAGGGCGTCATGCGGGAGTGGCCCGGCCCGTGCGTGAGCGCGGAGGTGGAACTTACGTTGACGATGGCGCCTCCGCCCCGCTTGCGCATGGCGGGCAACGCAAACCTTACGCCGTACATTGCGCCCAGCAGATCAATCTCGATGGTGGCGAGCCACTCCTCCGGCGGCGCGCCGGGCTTGTAGCCGGGGCCTGAGGCGTTGTTCACGAGAATGTCGAGGCCGCCGAAGGTCTTTTGAGCGAAGGCGACTAGCGCTTGGACTTCGCTCGCGTGAGACACGTCGCAGCGGCAGAACCCGGCCTGGCCTCCGGCTTGCACGATGCGGTGAACAGTATCGTTACCGCCGGATTCGTTGATGTCGGAGACGACCACGTGGCAGCCTTCGGAAGCGAGGCGTATCGCTTCCGCGCGTCCGGAACCTTCACCGCCAGAGCCTGTTACGATGGCGACGGCATTTCTAAGCTGCATCGGCCCTAGGCTAACACGGTCGGCGAGACGCCGAAGGCCTCGTAGTTTCATTTAGAGATGGAATGAACCGCACACCCATTGCATCTCCTCGCTGCTTGCTGGACGAGACGCGACAGAAACGATGGCTCCGACGATGAGTACCGCCGAAGTCGGCTTGTGTGAATCGATCGCAAAAACTCTTGGATAACGCGCAACCCGGAAGTTGAGAACAGCATGGCGCGGCGGAGCTACAATGAACTTGCCGGGCGAAATGGAAGCGGGCACTGCGGGGACGCAACCATGCCGAGGGATAACCGGGCGGGCTCATCGACCCGATGTTTAGCAGCGCGGGAGCCAATCCTCTCGCGCTGCACACTGACAACCACGAAAAGTCAGCGGACACAGGATCGCTTCGCGTCTACGCTGGTGATCGCGGCGTCCATCATCGCACTGTCCGTCTCGCGAGAGATGAGATCGGCACACCGGGCCCACGGGTAGTGAGCGCGGTCAGTGACAGCTTCTCCATGGCGCGTATGATTCTCAGACGTGTGGTCGGGAGTTAGAAATGTACGGGCGCTGCCAGAGGTAATTGGCGGAAAATTATGAAGCACCTAATCGGTCCTGTGTGCGGGCCGCCACCAACGCCGATCAGACAAGCAGCGCATCGCCGAAGCCTTCCAGCTTGACAACATCGGCGTAGACTTAAAGCCCTATGAATACATCTGAATTGATCGCCGCTATCGACACCGAGATCACGCGACTGCAACAAGCCCGCAAAGTGCTTGCTGGCAGCACGAAGCCATCCAAGGAATCAGGCAGAAAGCCCATGAGCCGCCAAGCGCGAGCGAGGATTTCCGCCGCTCAAAAGAAACGATGGGCAAAGGCTAGGAAAGCGAAGTGAGCACTATTTGCAGTATTGTCTTGGCTTCTGGTTACGCGATCCCGATGAGGCGTGGACAGGAACCAAAAGGCAACCAGTCTCCCGATCCATGCGACAGTCAACCAACGTTGACATACAGCCCCGCACCCAAGCGACCTTGGTCACAGGGAGACACCAAAAATGTTTGAGCACGATGAAGAGTACGACGAAGCAGTGGGCCTGGACGAGAACGACCTGCGGGTGACCTTTCGAGGCACATTCTCTGGGGAGCTGGCATTCTCGTCGTGTTTTTGTATTTCAATCCTCCATCCTGCGTCCAGTCTTTTGCGCATTCTCAAGCACCGCGGCGCATAAGGCTTCTTCGTTTCATTTAAGTTGCTGGCAAGTATCGGACGGCAGATTGATGCGCAGACGCAACATGACTTCTCAGGGGGCACTCTGCGGGGCACTGAAGGGGGTGGAAGGCATTTGCGGCGGGTGCCCAGCGTGTCTGGCAGAACGTAAAAGCCAATAACCTGAAGGGAAACAAAAGATTTGTCCGGTTACGTCGATATGCCTCTACAATTCGTAACTGCATACGAACACATAGATTGAGGGGTCGAAAATGGCTGATAAAACGATCTTGGAAAAGGCTGGTGAAGCGGTTGGGTTTGGAATGGCTATGGCAGAAGATCTGGCAGGCGGAGTCAAAACCGCAGTCGGCGCGGCCGTAACAACTGTTACAGAGGTTCTAAAGCCGTCACCTGCAAAGAGAACGGTAACCAAGAAAGCGGTCACGAAGGCGCCCATGAAGAAACCCGCCAAGAAAGCCGCGACAAAGAAGGCTATCAAGAAAGCGCCTGCGAAGAAAGCCGCTAAAAAGGCTGTGCCTAAGAAAGCTGCTAACAAGTCAGCCGCAAATAAGATTACAAAAAAAGCCGTGACGAAAAAGGCAGCGAACAAGGTCCGGACTAAGAAAGCCGTGAAAAAATCCGTAAAGAAGGCTGCGAAGAAATCAGCCCGACGGCGGTAATAATTGAGAGGGAATATGGCGAACGACAAAGCTAAGAAGAAGGCAGTAAAAAAGGTCGAAAAAGCGGTGAGGAAAGCCGTGAAGCGAGGCGTCACCGAGGGCGCGGTCGAGAAAGCAGTTTCACTGGGTATAGCCAAAGCTGCACCCAAGAAGCCGATCGGCAAGGCTGCTGCGGCCGCGGACGCGCGGGAAGCAAAGATGGCTTGAGCATCCTCACACGCAGACAGCGGATCGATACTCCGCCGCCCCCTTCCAATCTCTCAGCTCGCTAATTCCTTTCAAAATGAGCAGGGAAGTGCCGTTCCGCTGCTTTTGCCAAAGCTATCGCCACCACAGTGCCGGTTTTGGTGCCGGTTCGTACTCGGAATGCTACGACCTGATCGGACAGTGGTTCGATTTGTTATTTGCGATCGGACGCTCAATGAGCGCCTCGCTCTGTTAGCAGATCGTTGAATGGTCGGTCATTTGTCCGGAAAGCGGACTACACAGACACGTGAATTCGCTGCCATTGGTCGGTGAATGACTCGAGGATTTCCCAAGGTTTCGCCGAAGTCTTCACCGACAAGTGCATTCGAGGTTAGTTCCCGCCCGTTGGAGCGGGACACCCTCAAGCGTGCCGCTCTACGACCCTTCACGGTTTTTCATATAGCTCCTCCTTATTACAGTTGAGAGTCGAGCTGTCGAGATCGCTGGACACAAGCCGACTTGAACGAAGCCGCTGCGGCGGCGGACGCTGACGCGTGTTCCTGAACCGACCTTTGAGGCTGTGGTTCGGCTCGCTGAATGCTTGCGGTAGCGTCTATTGTTCGACTAGCGGTGGCCCGCTACCGGGTAGTCAGTCGACGTACTTACCGAGTGTGGCCGGGCAGGTGCCTCGCCTTGATACCGGAGCCGCCTGCCCCCGTTTGGACTATCAATGATCACAGTCATGGTCATTCAATTCAACCTTTAGGACTTGGCCCAATCCTCCGGGTGGCGGGCCGAATCCCACGTTCGAGACGTATAGGTTCCCATCGGGCCCCATGATCATCGCGGTTGGCAGGAAGAGGCCTGTCACAATTGCGTGACGCGATCCGTCATGATCGAAGCGAATGATGTCGCCGGTCATCGGCGTGGGAAACAGATTGCCGGCTCCGGTCGTATTCTCCAGCACATACAAGCGATCACGATCGTCGAAAGCCACACTCATAACGGTAGTCAGGTCGGATTCCACGACATCGAAATCGTCATGGCGTTTCAAGCGGTAAACATTGGAACTCCCGTCAACGATGGGGAACTTTTCGAGAGTGCCAAAGTAAAACGATCCATCGTGGTGAGTGAGACCGGTAGGCCCGATCCATTTGGAACTATCGAAGGTCGAGACGTCACTGATACGCCGAATCTCCCCGGTTCGAGGATCGACGCGATCGATCTCCTGGTGATTCGGCTCGACAGCGTAAAGGAAATCGTGAACCGCGATCATGCTGTACCAGGTGCCGTCGGGCTCAAAATCGTCGGCAGACAAGGCAATATTTTCCGTGGGATGAGCCTTTTGGAAGGCGCTCAAGTTCGCGACCTGGCTCCAGGTCCCGTCATGATGTATGCGGAGCACAGCATTGACCGTACCTTTTAACCCGTGACTGCAACCGGCGCCTGCCAGAATGGCATAAAGCTGATCCCCGATGAAGGCCACGTCGGCGACGCCGCTAACGAGACTGCCTTGATCGGGACTGGTCTGGCTGGAGGGCAATCCGTCGGCGACCGTGGTCCGGTTGCCGTGCCGGTCAAATTTGGAAATGCGCGCTGTAAATCCGCCGCTGTAAGGACCTACGGGACCGGGAACCTGCGTGCATTCCTCAGGTGTGGTTGTCATCGTGCCTCCTGCGCCGCCTTCGGCGACGTAGAGATCACCGTCGGGCCCAAAGGTGAGACCGCGAGGGTTATCGAGTCCAGTGCCATATACAGACACCGTGACGGATTGGCCCGTAAGGGTCGCTGCGCTAAGTAGCAACAGGAATAACAGACAGGCTGGTTGGAACAGATTCCGGGGCATCGAAAATCCTCCTCAATTTCTGTGGTTCAAAACCTATCGGTCACAGAAGTGAGCTGATTTAGCTTTTTCGAAATGCAGACAGGCAATGGCGCGCGTATTACCCGTGAATCCCTTTTTTGTCCCCTAGTGTTTTCAGTTCTTTGCCCGGAATGACGGGCTGCATTGTAGGAGCGAAAAACATGAGATAGACTCGGCCCACATGTGAGGTTGGCCCTCATGCACCCGAAAGCGGCTTACGAACGGGTTCGTTTCGCGGAATTCGAGGTAGATCTCGGCAGCAGGGAGCTGTTTTACGAAGGACGTAAGCTTCCCCTACAGGAGCAGCCGTTTCAGGTGCTTCGGATTCTGCTTGAACGCCCTGGGCAACTGGTGACGAGGGAGGAGCTGAGAAGCCAGCTCTGGGCGGCGG
>JBAVYX010000049.1:0-5074 GCA_049588475.1 Silvibacterium sp.
AGTCCAGTTCAGTCTGTGAGGCAAGTCGCGCTAGTGACCGGGAGGACAAATCGACGGAGTAGTTTTTCAGCGCGACGCGGCTGGTCAGGTTCAGCGTTGGCTTCGTGTTTGCAGCATATATCGCTGACACAATCCCGAGATCGCTTTGCTGGTCCTTGCTCAGCGTGGCCGTTCCACCCTCTGCCGTAAACCGGGCCGAAATTGTGTTTTGGTAAGGCGTGTTGCGAATCAGCGGCGCTGGTAGCCAGATGTGACTGATACCGTTAGGCTTCACCAACTCCACCTTGGTGACGACCTCGAAAGTTCGCCATTCGCCTGCCGATGGCGTATCCGCCAGGACCGGCATCGTCCTGGAGAGAGCCCAACCCGCACAGATTGTGGTATTCGTTCGCAAGAAATCTCGCCGATTTATAATTCGCCTCGAAAATCATCACTAATGACGATGGGGTGGGAGACCAGCGCCCGATTTAAAATAGACAAATCCCACTCAAAGCGCGGAATCGATCATCAACACTTGTCACTGCGCTTGCAGGGAACATAATAGCCGTATGTCCGTTGCGCCTGCATCCGCCTGATGGATGAATCGGAAGAATTTCCAGTCACGTCACGAATTCAACTACCCTTTATTGCATTCCCTTCACGGCTGGTAATGCTGAGGTGGCGTTAAATCGCCCAGGCACTCATTTAACCAGCGAGCGGAGTCCACTTGTCTGTGTTTTTTGAATGTAAGTCGAGGAGGAGCACGGGTGTTACAAGGAGCTGAACTCAGCGGCACCTGATTCAGAGAACAACCTCGGAGGCTCCTCAGAGACGGCATGTACTACATCGGACTGGATGTTCACAAGAAAACGATCAGCTACTGCGTCAAGGATGCGGCCGGTCATGTGCATAGCGAAGGTAAGGTCGGCCGGGCGACCCACCGAGAAAACCCCCAGGCTTGGAAATCGCATGCACGATCCCCACAATCGCAGGCCAACGACGACGGCTGACGGATATGACTTTTTAGTGATTGCCAGGTCTGCTGGCGACAAATGAGATGGAGCAACGGTCGACCATGCACCGGCCGATTCGGGGGGGGACTCCACCGAAGGATTGAGAAAGCTATCCATCGACCGGTTCAAGACAGTGCAATGACTTAGCTAGTAACGTTCGTCCGTGCAGCCCGCCAAGCGATTTCTTCCTCCTGAACGTAGGTGACCCCTGCTCCTGGTGTTTCCCACCAGGATTCTCTAATCTATGGAGCTTTTGACGATGCAGTACGTTCTTTCGAGCAAACGTCGCGACGATCCATGTCAACAGGATGTCACTCGAACCACCGGCGTCACTCTGTTTGTAGTTCCAAGTCTTCTGGGAGACTCGAAAAACAACATGAAAACCGTTTATAGTGTGCTGGCATTTGTATTGCTTGCTTGCCTCAGTTTGTCTGCTCAGCAGATCACGGGAAACATTCGCGGAACAGTTACAGACCCAAGCGGTGCTGTCATTCAGGGTGCTTCCGTTACAGCACGGCAGACGGAAACGGGTCTGTCGCGCACGACGACCACCGATCGCGAGGGCAACTACGTTCTTCTGGAACTCCCGGTCGGGCACTACAGCCTGCAGGTCGCAGCGAAAGGTTTCGAGGAATACGTGCACGACGGCATCACGCTCAACGTGAACGAGACGGCTTCGGTCTCGCCTCATCTCGCGGTCGGATCGGAAAAGCAGCAAGTGCTGGTGAACGCCGATGCCGCGCTGATTGAGCCAACCGTAACCAGTGTGGGCAAGGTGGTCCAACAGCAGGAGTTGGAGGATCTGCCCCTGAACGGACGCAACTTCTCGCAACTTGGCCTGTTGCAGCCTGGAGTCGTTCCCCTGACGCCTGGATTATCCGAAGCAGGGGGTGGGCTGCGCGACGGACAGGCTTATTCGGTCAATGGCCAGCGACCTGAATCAAACAACTTTCTTATCGATGGCGCGAATAACTTCAACGGCGTTGACGGCGGATTCGTCCTCAAGCCGCCGGTGGATGCGATCAGCGAGTTCCGCATCATCACGCATAGCGCGAATGCTGAATTCGGAGGCTCTCTAGGATCGACAACGAACATCATCACTCGGTCGGGCACGAACCAGCTTCACGGGACATTATGGGAGTTCCTGCGCAACGACGCAGTGGATGCGAACAACTATTTCGCGCTGACCAAGGAGCCGCTGAAGCAAAACCAGTTTGGCGCCACGATCGGTGGACCGATCAAAAAGAACAAAACGTTCATCTTCGGCTTCTATGAAGGCTTCCGTAATAACCAGGGCGTGTCTGGGCAGACCACAGTCCCGTCGTTGAAGGAGCGGGGCGGAGATTTCTCCGAAGTCTGCCCTCAGGGCTTCACGGACGGCTTCTGCAACAACCCTAACAACCAGCTGTTCAACGTCCTCGCCAATGCACCGTACCCGAATAATCTGGTGCCGCCGGGCCAGATCAACTCGGTTTCACAAAACCTGCTGAGCTTCTTCCCGCTTCCGAATGCCGGTACGAATCTGTTCTCCACAACGCAAATCCTAACCAATGATACCGATCAGTTCGGCATCAAGTTGATCACTACCTCACTCCGCGCGACACGCTGAACTTCTATTACATGTTTTACCAGCTCTCCCAGCTCGATCCGCTATCGCCCGGCGGCGCCAGCGTGCCTGGGTTCCCGGTAGGCGAAGACCAGCGCGCACAGAACTTTGTCGCAGACGAAACGCACACCTTTTCGCCAACCCTCATCGCGGTGGCACGATTCTCGTTCTTGCGCAACAAGTTACTCTTCGGCCTGAGCGAGAACCATCAGCTGCCCTCAAGCCTTGGATTCCAATACGAGCCGAGTCTCGAAATGGCTGCCGGACCACCATTCATCCAAGTGAGTGGTTATTCCAATGTTGGTAATCCGATAACGGGACCGCGTAACACCTACGACAACGTCTTCGACTACTCTGGATCGCTGAGTTGGGTGCGTGGTAAGCACACGCTGAAATTCGGCGGCGGATACCAGCATCAGCAGATCAATGTGCTGCAAGGGATCGCGACCAACGGCTTCTTCGTATTCGAGCCATTCCCGGTAACGGATGCATTCGCCAGCTTCCTCATCGGGCAGCCGGTCGTTTTCCTGCAAGGTATAGGGGATTTCTCGCGCGGGATTCGCGGCAACAACTCGTACTTGTATGCGCAGGATACGTATAAGGTTGCGCCGCGATTCACGATCAATGCCGGACTGCGTTACGAGTTGCCCATCCCGTCTACCGAAATTCATAACCGGCTATCGTTGTTTGAGCCGGGAAAGCAATCCCATGTTATGCCAAACGCGCCGCCGGGATTGTTGTATCCCGGCGATCCCGGTGTGCCCGCTGGCCTGATCCCCACCGATCGGACGGCATTCGCGCCGCGTGTCGGCATCGCGTGGGACCCGACCGGTACTGGCAAGTTGCTGATCACTTCGGCATACGGTATCTTCTATGAGCCTTATTACACCGGACAGGGCGGTCCTTTGCAGGCGCCGATCAGTGCGCCTCCGTTCCTCGGAACGCCACAGGTGAGCCTGCCGAACTTCGCGGATCCGTTCAACGGCAATCCTCCCGTCCCAGGGACGTTTTCCCCATCACTCACGAACCTGACTCTGTCGCCCACGTTAAGACTCCCTTATACGCAGGATTGGGACTTGAACCTGCAGCAGTCGTTCGGGTCCGATTGGGTGTTCGAGATCGGATATATCGGCACCAAGGGCACGCGCCTGCCGCGCTTTATCGAAGCGAACCCAGCGGTATTCGTTCCCGGATACGTCGATGGCCAGCCGATTTCAAACTCCAGCAATGCCGATCAACGGCGGCTCTATTCGGGATGCACGCTGGCCGATCCGCCGAGCAGTTGTGTGTTTTCATCAACCGGCGAGATTGCGGGCATCGCCAATTCGGCGTACAACGCATTGCAAGCGTCGCTGCGCAAGCGGTTCAGCCACGGGCTGTCATTCCTCTTGTCGTACACGTGGTCGAAGGATATCGACGATGTTTCGTCGTTCAACATAACTGGGTCGGAGGCTAAGCCAGTCGCGGGAGAAAACGATCTCGCCCAGGATCCGTTCAATCTCGCAGCAGAGCGTGGGCTCTCGCTGTTCGATGCGCGCAACCGATTTGTTGCGAGCTATGTATGGGAACTCCCCTTCTGGAACCGTCCCCAGAACTGGTACCAGTCGGTGTTAGGCGGATGGCAGTTGAATGGCATAGCAACGTTGATGAGCGGCACGCCGTTCACCGTCTTCGACTCAAACGACGTTGCGGCGCAAGGCAGTGCGCCGGAGATCACCGGATTCTCCGCGCAGCGACCCAATCTCGTCGGCAACCCCAATAACGGGCCGCGCAAGGTCAGCGCATGGCTCAACGCCAGCGCTTACCAGCGACTCGATCCCGTAGCCAATGCGGGGCAGTTCGGCACGGCAGGCCGCAACGTGAATACCGGCCCGGCTTATTCCGACTGGGACTTCGGCGCCCTTAGGAATTTCAAGGTGACTGAATCGATGCAGCTCCAGTTCCGCGCGGAGATGTTTAACATCCTGAACCGCACGAACTTCCATTTGCCCGATTGCGACATCAGTTCGCCAACATTCAACCAGATCCTTGCCGCAGATGCTCCGCGCCAGGTGCAATTTGCGTTGAAGTTTATGTTTTAGCAGGCATTTACCCGGCCTTGAAAGCGCTCGCGGGGCAACTACGCTATCGCGCACTCGAGGCGATGTTTAGAGGATTTGCTGATAGCTCCGTAGACCAGCAACGTCGGACTGCCGCTGAACGAATTCATAAGTTATTGAAAATGGGCGGGATGATTCTCGAGGCGGCTAGTGGGGGTCGTAGCCGAGCCTCACCTTGACGCTTCGTAAGTTAGTGAATACACGTTGCCATCATTGCCATCAATACCGGATATGCCAGGACACGTTGGCCGGTTTCATTGCGAAGTTCAGGATCAAGACTGATAGGGTAAAGAGTCCATGCCGATCACAGTGACAATCCGTTCAAGGGCCGCCAGTATCCCGGCGATGTAATTCTGCAAGCCGTACGGTGGTATCTG
>JBAVYX010000050.1:0-3617 GCA_049588475.1 Silvibacterium sp.
GAATGTATGGTCCGCCGCCGTATTGCAAGCGAAAAATGAAGGTGACGGAATTGGTCTGCGCGAATGTATCCGGCCTTTGTTGGAGTAGCTATCTCCTGGTCTGAATGGAATGCGCTGCGCTCTCGTCCTTTTTACTTTCGCTGCCTTTGTAGGCATTTTCCGCATACAGGTTTCGGGAGCGCCGGGATCGACCGTTTTGCCATCTCATGGTTCGCCAGCAAACCTGGCAGGAATCTGAAAACTTAGATCGTCGTCGTTGGACTGCAGATGTGGGAATCGCTGCAGCGATTTCCAAGCCTGGCGCTTGTGCCAGGCGTCATGGTGTGCCGTGCATGTTCGATAGTTGATGGGGTGTAAGTCCCCTATCCAACCTGATGGAGGTGAAGGATTAGCGAAGCGCAAGGGCGTCATCGTGAGATGGGGTCTAAAGGAAGCGTGGAGCAAAGGCGTGCGCCGATGGACAAGAACCGGATACGAGGCCAGTACTCGCGGGCGAGTTGGCCATGAGCAGCAAAGCCCATATCCATCAAAGGCGAGTGCGGGTAAATCCGGCGGTGGTGCGCTGAAGGCGGTCGAACTTACCACGGGAGATCTGTTGCATGTCGTGGATTCACGACTGAAGAGGGAGCGATTCTTCTTGAACGTGCAGCAGAAGTCAGCAGGAGGCATAGTAGGCCATGTCGTCGGCAAGGCTAGTGAGGCACTCCAAAGCGAAAGGCGGAGTCAACAGCTAGGCAGAGCCGGGAACGGTGGACGAAGGCCTGAACGATAAGAGAGGCAAGTAGGTGGCACGACTCAAGGGTGCAAAGCAGCAGAACCAGCTTGAGCTGGCCTTCGGGGCGCAGATGACGAGTGAAGCTCGGAGTCTGTCCGCTAAAGGGACCGAAGCATCCATGGCGAAGTACAGTGCAGAAAGCCTGGCTCCGGAAGAGCAGTGGATGGAGAAGGTCTGTCAGCGGGAAAACCTCTGGCAGGCGTTCAAGCGTGTAAAAGGGAAAACGGGATTTCGATCCACTCTTCGCGCGGGCGTTCGTGACCGGCTGTCATGCAGGGCGTAGTCACCCCACGCCGGCGCTGCGGACGCAGCACTGTGCGTGCCTTCCGCCAGGAAGGATTGCTGTTTCCACGGCGGCTCTACTCTGGCGTCAGAAAGGGCGATGTACTCTGGGGCAAGCTGGAACACTGTCATGTACTCCGGTTGTTACACAACCCCCGGTACGCCGGCGTCTTTATCTATGGACGCACCCGTTGCCGCAAGACGATCGACGGCGAGACGCTGGTGCAACACCTGCCGCGCGAGCAGTGGCATGCGTTTGTAGCAGAAGCTCATCCCGCTTACGTTAGCTGGGAAGAGTATGAGCGCAATCAGCGGCGCTTACAGGAAAATGCTCATGCCCAGGGCAGCGAGCGAGACAAGAGTCCTGCTCGAGAAGGTGCTGCTCTGTTGCAGGGTCTGATCGTTTGCGGGCGCTGCGGCCGGCGCATGACGGTCCGCTATCACTGGCGCCGCGGCGGCCTGGTACCGGACTATGTCTGTCAACGGAAAGGTATCGAAAATGCCGAGCCCATCTGTCAACGGGTCTCGGGAGCTGAAGTCGATCGCTTCGTAGCAGACGTGCTGGTAGAGTTCATCAACCCCATCACCCTTGACGTGGCGTTGGCTGTACAGCAAGAACTGCAGGCACAACTGGAGGAAGGCGATCGTCTTCGCGGGCAACAGGTCGAGCGGGCCCGCTATGAAGCGGAACTGGCCCAGCGCCGATACATGCGCGTCGATCCTGACAATCGCCTGGTAGTTGATTCACTCGAAGCCGATTGGAACCAGAAACTAAAACTTCTGGCCGACACCCAACAGGAATGTGAGCGGCTGCGGGAACGGGATCGCATGAGGATCAGTGAAGAGCAACGGCAAGCCGTTTTGCAGCTCGCCGAGGACTTTCCCCGCGTGTGGCGTGATCCATTCATTACCCATCGAGATCGGAAGAGAATGGCACGTTTGCTGATTGAGGACATTACTCTTCTCTACGGCGAGGTGATCACCCTTCACCTTCGCTGCCGCGGCGGCGCGACCAAGACACTCAGCCTGCGCAAACCACGGCTTTCCTGGGAGACATGGACGACCCCAACCGAGATCGTTGCCGAGGTGGATCGTCTTCTGGATCATCACACCTACGGCGAGATCGCCTCGCTCCTGAACGAGCGTAAGCTACGGCCCGGGCGCGGAGAACAATTTAGTTCGCCCGCATTCAGACGCGTTACGCCTTGCGCCCCCGCTATGACCGCTTGCGGCAGGCAGGTATGCTGACCGTAACGGAGATGGCCGAGCGCCTGCGCGTCAATCCCAAAACAGTAAAAGTTTGGTGCGCTCACGGCCTGTTGAAAGGATTTCGGTATACAGATAAGGGCGAGTCACTCTATGAGCCACTCGACAACCCGCCTCGGAAACAACAGGGTATCAAGCTCCAGCGTCGAGCAGCTTCAAATCGAATCTTCCCGCAATCGTCCAAAGGGGTGCAGTATGCCACGTAAGGGTTCTGTGTCGGCTTGTCCGGCTGAATGTGGCGCAGCTCAATCTTCCACTCCACACTCCAGGCAAGCATGTGCCGACTGGTCAGTTCAGGTCCGTTGTCGCAGCGAATCCCCAGCGGTTTGCCGCGCCGTGCGATCACCTCATCGAGCACGCGCGTCACCCGCCGGCTGGCGAATCCCGTATCGACTTCCAGGGCGAGGCACTCCCGCGTATGCGTGTCCACCACGCTGAGCACGCGGATCACGCGACCAGCCGCGATCACATCATGCGCAAAAATCAAGCGCCCACTCCTGGTTGGACGCAGTCGTCTGGCTGAGCGGCAATCCGCTACGCACGCAGTGCTTGCGCTTCTTCCGGCGTAAACACAAGCCAGCTGCGCGGTACACCCGGTAGAGTCGCTTGTGGTTCACTCGCTCTCCATCCCGTTCCACCAACACTTGCAATCGGCGATAGCCATACCGTGGCTTCTCCCTGGCCAACTGCAGCAACCGTTCCCGCAGTCGCTGATCGCTGCGCTTCGACTGATAACGAAAGCTGCTCACCGCCATCGACATCAGCCCGCATACCCGGCGTTCGCTGGCCTGGTACTGCTCTTCAAGCCAGTGCGCATCCGTCCTTCGGTCTACGAGCTCAGGCCGTTTTTTGCGATTACCGCCTTCAGCATCTCGCGGTCAAGGCTCAGGTCCGCCACCAGCCGCTTCAGCCGAGAGTTCTCATCTTCCAGCTGCCGCAACCGCTGCGCCTCGTTTACTTCAAGCCCCCCGTACCTGGCTTTCCAGGCGTAAATCGTGTGCTTGGAAACGCCGTGCTCCCGGCCCACATCCTCCACCGTGCGACCCGCCTCCACCTGCTTCAGCGCAGCTATGATCTGCGCCTCCGTGTGCTTGCTCTTCGTCATGCCCCTTCCTCCCTGAATCCGAAATCATACTTGCGTATGTGCGGATCCAGGGGAGCAGGTCACGTGGATGAGTCTCCAGCCGGTTATTCCTTGGCGGGTTGCGCTCCCGCAGAGCCCGCCTCCGCTTCACCGGCCGCGCTCAGAATGCGATAAAGTGATCTGGCCGGTCGATTGATTTTCAGTGAACGG
>JBAVYX010000051.1:0-2245 GCA_049588475.1 Silvibacterium sp.
ACTTTTCCCATCGTGCTCTCGTCCGGCAGTGACAGCGTGCCCTTTACGACCATCGGAGGCAACAACAATACCTATCCGCAGGGCCGCAAGGTGACCCAGTGGCAGGTCAATGACAACCTGACCTGGAGTCACGGGAGGCACACGTGGAAATTCGGCATCAACACCCGCCGTCTCGATGTCAGCAACTACGACCTTGGCGAAGGCACTGTGCCGACTGTGACCTATAGCGATCTCGCGCAGTTCACCTACGGAGCGGCATATACAGCCAGCCAGAGCTTTCCGGTTTCCCTGAAAGAGAGGGTCTCGGCCGGAAACCTCGAATACTATGCGATGGACACCTACAAACCCTCGCCGAAAGCCACCCTCACCTATGGCATGCGCATAACCTGGAACACTAATGTCACCAGCGCCAGGGATCTCTTCTCCCGAACGGCGGGGTCCTTTCTCGATGCCTCGCATGAAACGAGCCAGCCGCTCGATCAGGTCGTGCTCAGTAATGTCCACGACCTATTTCCGGCAACACCTCTGTTCGTTTACCAGCCGAGGGTTTCCTTCGCCTACCAGCTTCTCTCGCATACCGTGTTGCATGGCGGGTTTGGAGTCTTCAATGACATCATCCCCATGCAGATTGCCGACCTCGCCGCTATGAATGCGCCTAACGATCCTACCTTTGTCGGTGGTATCGGCGGACAAGTCGGCGGCATCGGTATCGCGCCCGGTGTTCCCGGCAGCGCTGTGGACGCCGCCGTCAGCGCCAACAATTCCTTCCAAACCACCTTCCGGTCGGGTGGGGCTCCTTGTCTGGGAATCCAGCCCGGCGCTCCAACCTGTCCTTTAGCGGTGAGTCTCAACACCTTCCCGAGCCGGACGCTCAAGACCCCGTACTACTATCAGTACAACCTTGGCATCGAGCAGCAGATCGGGGCACGCGGCAATCTCCGCGCCGACTTCGTCGGCACCCGTGGACTGCACGAACCCTTCCAGGTACAGCTCAATGGCTATCAAACCGTCTGCGATGGATGCTTCGCGCCATTTCCTAATCAACAGCCCCTCGACCAGCGTTTCGGCAACGTAAACGAGTTCCGTACGGACGCCAACAGCAGCTATGCCGGCCTGCAGACGACCTACACTCAGCAGTGGGGCGGACTGACGCTGCGCGGCAACTACACTCTCAGCCATTGTCTCGATGAGGTGTCCAACGGGGGTTTGCTTGCATTCTCGACACAGGGGCTCATGTCCCCTCTACCCGGGGAGTTGCGCCGGCAGTATGCCAGTTGTGACTATGATGTCCGCCACAATGTCTCGGCCTTTGGGGTTTATCAGGTACCGTTCCACTCCAGCCATCCTCTTCTCCGGCAGATCTTCGAAGGCTGGTCCTTCTCCCAGACCGCCTTCCTGCACTCGGGTTTGCCGTTCAGCGTGCTGAGCGAACCTTATATCGCCAACGGCAAAGGCGTCTTTCAGGCAAACGGAGCGAGCACCGTGCAGTTCAACGCCCCTGCGTATGCTGACCGGGTGCCCGGCGTACCCGTGTACAGCGACAAGACAACCACAGGCGTCACCGTGGCGGGAACGAAGCAATGGCTCAACCCGAATGCGTTTGTCTCTGTGGTCGATCCGGCAACTGGAGCGTGCACCGGTGGCGACGCGCCGGTGAACTGCCAGTTCGGCAACTCAGGACGCAACTCCGTCCGGGGACCGCGCTACGTAAGCTCGGATATGTACATCACCAAAACGTTTCCGGTTCGAGAAGGCGTCACGTTCCGTCTCGATGCTCAGATGTTTAACGCCTTCAACCATCCCAACCTCGCGCTCCCCAGTGAGGTGCAGGCCGGCGTGCCGGGCGGTTCGATACCGGCCAGGTTCGGAACGCTCCAAAGCACGATCTCCCCTCCTACCGGCCTGCTTGGTGTCGGACTCGGCGGTGACAGTTCACCGCGCATGATTGCATTCCAGGGGAGAATTGAATTCTAGGAACACTACCAAAGGTGACGCTCGTTCAATCCAGGCATTTCGCAAGCATGGAGAAGCATAGACTGGAAGAGAAACGGTCGAGATCGCATGATCGCCAACTCACTCAAGCGATTAGTGGCAGCAAGTCACATGAACGCGTAGTCCGCATATCGGACAAGTGCCAGTTGCGGGCCCGAAATCGGCTTGTGGGAAATAACGAGCGTTGTTTCGGTCGATTGGGCGCGCCTGGCTGGTTGTGATGGATTGCCGATCAGGATGCCCGCTGCACGAA
>JBAVYX010000052.1:0-3676 GCA_049588475.1 Silvibacterium sp.
CTTGACCTGGCGCAGCGGGCCGGTTTGCTTCAGCCATCCGAATCCCTTTTCGATCAGCCATCGGCGGCTCAGGCTGATGGCATAGCCGGGCTGGCGCGTGGTTCTGCGGTCCAGGTTGCTGGTGCGGCCTTTGTCGTTCCTGGTAACATGCGGCGTCACGTTGAACTCCCGCACCGTGCTGACGAAATCCTTGGTGTCGTAAGCCTTGTCGGCACCCACCGTGATGCGGCGTGAGCGGCCCTCTTGCTTTTCCGCAAGCATCAACAGCGCTGCATCGCGCTCGGCATAACCGTCGGCGTGCGTCACCATCGCGGCGGCAATCAGGCCGTTGCGGTTCTCCACTAGCGCATGCCCCAGATAACTCAGCTTCGATTCCTTGCCGTAACTCTTCTTGTACAGCCGCGCATCGGCGTCCGTGGTTGACTCATGCGTCTTGTTCGAGCGGCTTTGGCCGCGAAAGTTCGTCCCGTCGCCGTCATCGGAGCCGTCCTTCGAGCGAAAGCTTTTCTGCGAGGCCCATGCCTGAATCAGTGTTCCGTCAACAGTGAAATGCTCGTCGGACATGAACCGCTTAGCATGCTTGTTTACTTCGGCAAAGAACTGCTGCGCAACATCGGAAGTCAGCAGCCGGTCGCGGTTCTTCGAAAAGACCGCGTGGTTCCACACCGCATCGTCCATGCCCAAACCCACAAACCAGCGGAACAAAAGGTTGTAGTCGATCTGCTCGACCAGCAAACGCTCTGACCGCACCGAGTAAAAGACCTGCAACAACAGCGCCCTCAAAATGTACTCCGGCGCAATCGATGGACGGCCGCAGTCGGCATACAGCGCATCGAACTCCTGGCTCAGAGTCCGCAACACGGCATCCGTCAACTTGCGAACTGACCGCAATGGATGATCCTGAGGCACACGCTCCTCCAACGATATATAGCTGAACATCCCCTCCTGATCCCGCTCGTCTCCACGCATAACCGTTAGACGATTGACGGCAGACCTCCGCCCCTTAAGGTACCTATTTCAACAAGTTCCTAGGGGGACCACTTGATGGACGAAAGTCGGATCTCTTACACGTGTTCCCCTCCAGATCCCATGTGGGAAGTGAGGAAAAAGTCAGTTGGTGCTTTTAAAATGGCTTGGAAATACCAAAGGCAGCCTCAGTGGCTTTCTGCTCAGCCTTGCGTATTCGGCTTGGTGCAGCAACTGAAGACATCAGCGTGCGTGTCGTTCGCGTGCGTTACTTCTTCCGCAAGCACGCTGTCCCTGTGCTAAGCAGAGATGCGCTCGCGTGTATAATCCCTCCCACATCCGACGCTTAGCGTGACAGCCAATCGCGTCCGCACGGCGCTCGCTGACTGGCTCGGAGAACAGTATGGATTTGAAGAGCCTTGTATCTGCTCTACCCACGGCCGCATCTTCACCACTTGCCTTCGCGGCGTATGTTCTGGTGATCGCGGCCTGGCTGGTCATCGCCCTCCGCGTTAAACGCAACCGGCAGTTGCTCGACCATCTCGAGAAACTCCCGGACTCCGATCGCCTGAAAGCGCTCCAACTGGAGATGGGCGCGGTCCAGGTTCGCGCCGGGCTGACGGCCGATCAGTGGCTGCGCAGCCGGCTCCAGCTGTACTACTTTCTCAGCTTCTGCCTTGTGTGCGTGGTCGCGGTTGTTGTATTTGCGATCGCTATGACCACGCCGATGTCGCGAGCGAGCGGAGACACGAGCCGGCAGCCAAAACAGGCCGAGGCAGCAGACGCCGATATCACCGGCAACTGGCACGCCGCCTTCACGGATGCCGACTACGCCCCCGGAGGAAATCAATTCTTCTTTCAACTCAGATCGAGTGGAGGAAGGCTCTTCGGCACCGCGACGCGTGTCTACAATCCCACGTCCGGTCAGGCCAATGGCTATCCGCACGCGATCTCCGACGGCAGGATCGAGGGGAAAAGCATTTCGTTCTGGTATCTAGGAGAAACGAAGCACACAGATGGAGATGGGAACGATACGCCGTTGAAAGATCTTTTCTCCGGAATCGTTTCGGGCGACACCATCCGCCTCACATACCAGGTGGATGGCGGAACACATCCGGTGGAATTCGTCGCGACACGGATCAGGGAGCCCGGCGCGGGCAAGTCTCCATGAGGGTCGATTTCGCAAAAGATTCGGCCTGCCGCAATCAATCGGCGAGTCGGACCCGTTGATTCGCCATCCGACTCCTTCGAATCCAGGCTGCGATACTTTGGACGGGAGAGCCGGATGCGCTTGGCTTTTAGCGTTCTCCATCCGGGTGAGCGGCGGTTCCCTAGGCAATGCTGATAGTCGCCCTGATCTCGCACTCAGGATTCCAGAGTTGTGGGCTGGTACGATTAACATTATCCACATTGCTGTTCCCCGGCAACGGACAATTAGTTGAGTGGACCGCTGATTCTCGATCTCTCCTAACAGGAGGCCCATGAATCCAAGAACGGTTCGGGTTGTTGCCAAATCTCTAGTGCCGTATCGACATTGCTCCGCGTGAAGAGGTTCCCCTTTGCCTGGACATTGAGGCGGAGCAGTATGGATACGGCACTAGAGATTTGGACTAAACCGAGTGGGGATTTGGCATGGCAATTGCTTTATGGGGATTCAATGCAATGCAGCAATTTCGCGCCGACTCCGACATTGAGCTGTGCAGAAACGTTCTGATCGCCGTGTTGGCTCTGATGGCGTGCAGCATGCAAATTGCCCTGCCAAATCGTACTACTTTCCAGCTACCCGCGAAGCGCGGTTTAGTGCAAATCGCCGAGTCACTGATGACCAATCCAGACAGAAAAACCCCGAACTGTCCGAGTTCCGGGTGAATGACCGCCAAACAGGAAGAAACCCGATTAGGGAAGTCTAAGTTTGCTGCGCACGGATGAACTGGGAAATTCCTGGCTGCCACATACACGCAGTTGCCCTCAGGGTGTGACCCCAGTGCCGGGGAATAGAGGGGGCTGACTCGTCGCGGGAGTGTCGGCACTACCCCACACTGACCAACTCACGAGAGCAACGACCCACGTACCAGTCCGCTTTCGCAGCATCCACAAATGGCTTCCGAGGGCTTGTCTACAGGTCGAGTCTTCGGCCGATGAGAACGTAGTTCGGTAGCTTGCGGTCAAGTAAACAATCTCGTTTGAACCCCGAATACGACGGTCAGTAATCTCAACGGAGTGAATTTTCGTCTTCTCACGCGCCATCTGCGCCGAGACCGCCGCACGGCCCAGCAGAGGGCCGCTCGTCAGGCGGCCACAATTCGATATCATCAGCGCACAACGCGATTATGCTGTGGTTGTCTCCAGCAACTTCGTACTCGATCCAGTTTGAATGGATCTGCTCAATCTCTCGGAGATCATCTTTGGTGAGTTCGTTCATACATCGAAGATGGATAGCAGATGCGCCTATCACCTGCAAGACCACTTTCGCTCTCTGTTCTCGAACGTCGGCTGATCCTTTCAACTGGCCGGTTCAGCTACGGGCAGAAGGGTGTCTTTTTTGGCGATTTAGCGGCACCTTCTCACGATTGTGCCCGAGTCACCGCTAGCCAAGATCGGAAGCGTCTCGCGCACGATGCCTAAGGAAGCGACGGTGCTTCTGCGAGGCGCTTTCGATTTGGGGGTGAGAAGGAAGCCGCAGGCGTTTGCCGCGGACGCGGTGATCCAG
>JBAVYX010000053.1:0-14970 GCA_049588475.1 Silvibacterium sp.
CTCGGTGCCGCACTCTTGATGCCCCGAGGCCTCGTGCGCCAGGAGATTAAGAAGAACGATCTCGATTTGGATGACGAAGAAGCAATCACCTTCCTGGCGAAGCGGTTTCACGTAAGCACTGCGGCGATCACGAACAGATTGTCCAATCTTGGCATGCTCCGCTGATCTATATCCCCCCAGAGCTTGTCGTTGGGGCAAGCGCCCACTGTGACGGCAGTTCTCGGTGAGCGCCTAGGAGATTTTGCATCAACTGAACTGCCGTGCCTCTAGCTAGGCGGCAGGCTGAAGCAGAATCGCTTCTACCCCTTGACATTCTACATACCGTGTCCCTTAATATGTAGAACGTCATAGAGAGAAACCCCATGTCACCACTGGAAAAGACCGATCTCTTGCAGGGCACGCTGGACATGCTCGTTCTCAGAGTCGTTGCCTTGGGACCCGTGCACGGCTACGCCATTTCACAGCGCATTCGCCAGATCTCGAAAGAGGTCATTAACGTCCAGCAGGGCTCGCTTTATCCGGCACTTCATCGGCTGGAGAAGCGCGGCTGGCTGGCCGCTGAGCGGGGCGACTCGGAAAATGGTCGTCAGGCGAAGTTCTATCGCCTGTCCGCGAAGGGCCGCCGCCAGCTCGCCAAAGAGGAGGCCAACTGGAATCGCCTCTCCGAGGCTGTCGGCCTCATCCTTGCCACTGCGCACCAGGAGGCCTGAGTCATGACCTGGAAGATCCCTTTCAGCCGTGTTCGCCGCGATCAGGACTTCGACCGTGAGATCGCCTTCCATATCGACCAGCTCACCCGGACGGGTATCGCCGATGGTCTCACCCCTGAAGAAGCGCGCCGTCGCGCCATCCTCGAATTTGGCGGACGCGAGCAGGTTAAGCAGTCGGTGCGCGAGGTGCATACGTCGGCCCTGCTGGAAGGTGTCGCATTCAACTGGAGAGGGGCGATGCGCTTCCTGCGCCGCTCTCCTTCCTTTTCGGCCGCGGTCATTCTCACACTGGCAATCGGCATTGGGGCAAACAGTGCAGTGTTCTCGGCGGTCGATGCGGTGATTCTGCGCCCTCTGCCCTATCCCCAGGGCGACCAGCTCGTAGCTCTTTACCAGCAGGACTCGCTGCATCGCGACGCCAACTCCTTCGTGGCCCCGGTTCGCCTGGAGGATTGGAATCGCATGAACTCCACGTTTCAGGCGATCAGCGGCTATTACCTCGACGATCTCTCGGAAACCTCTGGCGCGCTGCCGGAAAGAGTCAATGAAGCCCTGGTAGCTCCGCGTTTCCTCCGAGTGCTCGAAGTAGCTCCCATGATGGGGCGGAATTTTCTTCCGCAGGAGGAGCACTTTGGTGACCCTGATGCCGTGCTCATCAGCTACCGATTCTGGCAGGACCGTTTCCACGGCGATCCAGCAGCTATCGGCCGGAAGCTGCACGTCGGGAAATTCTCGTATTCCATTGTCGGCGTGATGCCGGAATCGTTCGCTTTTCCCAATCGTGATGTCGAGATGTGGGCGCCCAGTCCGCCTGACGCACCCTACGCGCAACGCAGGGACGAGGCATGGTTCAGCGTCATCGGGCGTCTGAAGCCCGGCGTCATCCTGCAGCAGGCCCAGGCCGACCTCTCTACCGTGCAGAGCCGCCTCGGCAAGCAGTTCCCCAAGCCCGATGCCGAGCTGACGGTGCGTAGCGCGCCGCTGAAGCAGACGGTTGTCGGCGAAGTCAGCAACTCACTCTGGCTGCTTTATGGCTCCGTCTCAGTGCTGCTGCTCATTGCTTGTTCCAACATTGCGGCATTGCTGCTGGCTCGCACCGCCGACCGCGAGCACGAGATTTCCGTGCGCTTCTCGCTGGGTGCATCGCGCCGCGCCATTGTGGGACAGCTCCTCACGGAAGTTTTCCTTCTCGCGCTGCTTGGTGCTTTACTTGGCCTGCTTGTTGCCGCCGGTGCCAGTCACGCATTCCACCTGCTGGCGAAGACCCTCCCGCGCGCCTCCGAAATCGGCCTCAACTGGAAGATCGCCCTCTACTCGCTGCTCTGCGCCGTTGCTACGACGCTGCTCTGCGGACTCTTTCCGGCCATCCGCGGCACGAGATGCCAGCTCGCTCAAGGCGTCGAATCCAGCGGCAACGCGGTCGATCTTCTGGAGGCTGCGGATCAGCAGTCCCGCGCCGGTGAGAAGAGTGACGAAACCGCAGATATGGGGAGCATGACTCGCCGGATCGATCGGACTCTCGACAATCTGCGCACCATTCCCGGCGTGGAAGGCGCCGCAACCGCTACGATGCTTCCTGGAGTTCCTTCCCTCTATCAACTGCAATTTAGCGTCGACGGAAGCCAGGACCCCAACCGGAGAATTCTTGCCGACACACGCTTCGTTTCGCAGGACTACTTCGAGACGATGCAGATTCCGATTGTCCTGGGGCGCGGCTGCCGGGAAGGATCGCCCACAAAAGACCTCGTCGTGAATCAGAGCTTTGCGGCCTTGTATCTCGCCGGCGCGCCGGCTCTCGGCCACCTGCTCTCGCAAACCGAGAACAGCGACTTCGCAACCGGCGGCCAGATCGTCGGGGTTGTCGGAGACGCCCGCGAAGAAGGCCTCAACAGCACTCCTGCGCCAGCTGTTTACGGTTGCCTGAGCGCGGGCAATCCCTTTCCGAATTATCTGGTGCGCACGCACGGCGATCCGATGTCCATGGCCGAAACGATCCGCCGCCGCATTCATCAGCTCGAACCGAATCGATCCGTCTACGGCATTTCGCCTCTCGAGGAGCACATCAATGACGTCTCTTCTGAGAGCCGCCTTCGCGCTCTCCTGCTGACCCTCTTCGCTGCATCGGCCGTTTCCCTTGCCTGCATCGGTCTCTACGGAACCCTCAACTACCTAGGCCGCATGCGCGAGCGCGAGGTGGGCGTGCGGCTTGCCTTGGGAGCGTTGCGCAGCCAGATTCTCTTGCATTTCCTGCTGCAGGGCTTGCGAGTGACCCTAGTCGGATGTATTGCCGGTCTTGTCCTAAGCGCAGGAACCAGCCGCCTGCTTGCCGGTATGCTCTATGAGGTTTCGCCCCTCGATCCAGCAACGTATTGCGTCGTCCTGGTCATCATCATTCTGGTGGCCACGCTCGCATCGTTTGTTCCTGCGTGGCGCGCCGCTCGAGTCGAACCCGTGCAAATACTCCGTCAGGAGTAGTTTTCTTCGCTCCATCTCAAATTCTCAAATGATGACAACAGTCAGTATGGAGTGACCGGCTCCCTTCCGCTTGTGGCTCTGAACTGTGTGTCCTTCTGAACTCACAGCCTAACCCACGATCAGCGCATCGGCGCCGGTCACTCCATACTGACTGTGGCTGTTGAAAAACTCGTTTTCTGAGAAAATGGCTTCAAATTCGGTGATGGAAAATGTCTACCCAACTCGAGAAAATCGATTGTAGGGCATCCTAGCGCGATGAATTTTCTGCGAATTTCCTTTAGATGACTTTTCAACACCCACCCCTGTTGTCAACAATCGAGTCGAAGTCACTTTTTAAGAGATCCGATGGGTGAGAGATGGCTCTCAGTTGCTCTTGGAAACAGATGAGGCGTTTAAAGGCCGAGCAGGACGCCCGTTCCGTGCTTCAATCAAATTGCCAGTCAGCGCATCCCAAGAGGCCAGAGATTCGGCCATGAGATTGACACTTCAGGGAAGCGACTCCAGCCTAAGCCGTCTCTTCACATCGAAGCGGAAGCGGCCGCGACCCGTCGAAACGATTTGCAGAAAGTCGCAGCGCTCCTCAATGCGGCGTCGCAGCAGAATCAGCCTGGTTTCAAGGTTGTCTTTGAAGTCGGGCAACTGCAAGCTTGTATCCAGACGGATTTCCTTGTTCGTGAACTCGCTTCGACCGTTGGACAAATAGGTGTAAACAATCTTTCGCAGGATGCGCCCCGGCACTCCTTTCACCAGATAGGCATCATCAACGAAGACACTGTCATCCGACCCGTAGTGTTTGATCAGGGAGCACGGGCCGGTTTGATTTGCGACTCCGGGATGATCGCGCCGGGGTTCGTCAGGTGTGTCCACCGCGGCTTTGAGCCGGATCATCTCCATGGTGGAGGCGATCTGGCGGGCGGCAACCAGCGCCAGGCGCTCATCAATCGCTGCGAAGCGTCCGGCTTCCTCGCTCTGCAAACACAGGACGCCTCGCAGATGATTGTGAGCGAGCAGGGGAACGGCGAGCTGGCTGCAGGCATTCGGCAGCCCCGGCAAAGGGATTTCACGCGAAAGCGAGTCTTGATCACCTCGTTTTTCGACGCCGGCGCGCACAAGGCGCGAATAGATCATGTCACGAGCCAGATTGGCGTTGCGTATGGGAGAACGTTGCGTAGCTGCGATGCCAATGATGCCCTCGCCAATGGCGACTTCTGAGCCTACGCCCGATACGGGAAATCCCCGGCTGGCAATGGTGAAGAGGTGTTTTTCCTCCTCGTCGGGGACCAAAACAAAGCTGTGGTCATATCCGAAGAGAGAGGAGAGTCCGTCGAGCGTGGCTGTCAGCAGAGTGTCGAGGTTGTTGCAGGCGGTCAACCGCTCCGTGAGCTCATCCAGGCCTCGCAGATGATCGGGAAGGGGTTGTACCGCCTCCACAGGAAAGTTGCCGGCCACGGCCCGACAGTCGAGAACCTGAAAGATGTCGGCGCCTTGCAGAGAGAAGATGTGAGACATTCCGATCTGCGAGGCAACTGCGTCCAGATTGACGCTCAGGCGCTCAAAAATAGGGCCCTCGGTCAATGTGGCTTCATAGACGAGGTCGAGTTGAAACTGTCGGAAGGTCGCGGGCTCAACCACGAGCACCTGCGCTCTCGGGTTTCCGAGCAGGTTCTTTTTTGACTTGTTGAAGAACTGGAACGAGAGAGCGACGTGATTCGAGTCCAGTCGATGGACGACCGACAAATAAGTGATGTTTGGCACGCCGGTTATCGAGCACGTGCAAAACGGGCTGGGGATGATGCCTTCGAAGCACGTCCTGATCTCTTCGAGCGGAATCGACCCGGTCTGCGGGGCGATCACAATGTGCTCCCTGCTCGCGGTCCCGGCGTCTGTTCGAATGCCTGTTGCACAACAAATCGGATCCTGACTGGGTCAAGGGGCAAGATCCTTAATCCGATATTCGGCGGGATGCGGTATGCCTTCGCCTGTTCTGTCAGAACATTCCTCTGGCGCTCGAACGACTCCCAATCCTGCGCAGTGAGGTCGCCGGACTCGAGAAAGCGCCCCTTCAGCTGCACAGTTTTGTAACTGACTGTCTGATGGAACGTAACTGCGATTTCTTCCTGATCCCGGAGGTTGTCCAGCGTTTTCGCTCCGGCCGAAAGCGAAATGCACAAGTCGATAGTATGGCAATCTGGCAGGATCGTCGGGCCCCAACCGCGGGTGATCTCGGGAATCAGATGCGCGTCGCGCGTACCGACAAGGATCGTGCCGGTGTCTTCAATGATGTGAGCTCTGATCCCGGCGCTGATTTGAAGGGGAGGGGAAGATCCGGCCAAGTGAACCTCCTAGCGAATGATCCCAGAAGCCGATGGTAGCACTCAGGATAGGCATTGTAGCGAATAATTAAGAACAACTTAGGAAGTATTTAGGAACGCGCATTTTTGACCTCGGCTACTGTGAGCACAGGAGAAAAACAGACCATGTCACTCGCAGTCACTGAAAACGCTAAAGTAGGCCTGAAGCCAGATACGCAACAGGCAAGCAACAACGATCAACTCAGCGCAAACCGTGGTGCGGATGGATCTGCCATCTCATCAGAGCAGAGCCAAGTCGCTTATGTGCCGGCTGGGACCGGTAGAACCTACAAGAGCCCCATCGATCAGGTCACGGTACTCCTCACTGGTGAACAAACAGGTGGCGCCCTTTTCATGGCGGAGGCGACTGTTCCGCCGGGTTGCGGAAACCCTCCACACATCCACGATCGCGAAAACGAGACGTTCTACCTCCAGCAGGGAACACTCACCATCCAAGTCGGCGACAAGACGCTCGATGCGTTGCCAGGCGACGTGGTTCAGCTCCCTCGCAATGTTGTGCATTCCTTCAAGAACACTGGAAACGTGAACGCGAAGGTCCTCGTTGTGGCTGAACCGGCGGGCCTGGAGCAATTCTTTGAAGAAGCGTTTTATCCGGCGGCGGATTGGCCGGATGCGATGCCGCCGATGAATGATGCGTTCATGGCCAGAATAATCACGGCTGCTCAAAGATGCGGATTGACGTTTCTTCCCCCCGCATAACGAATTGAATTCAGGCCACGCATTCACACGATTCGCTCGAACCATCAGAGTCAACCACATGCACGTTACCCATCCAGAGCTGCCGTGCGACTTGGGCGATCAGATTCTGGTTACGGATCTTAGATAGGCATTCGCCAACCGAAATAGTATGCTCGATCCGAACCGATCGCCCTCCAAGGCTGTTCTCACGATTCCCTTTGTCACCATCTCGCTTGTGCTTCCGAGACGTGGCCGATGGAGAAACCATGATGGATCTCACACGGTTCCGTGCGAGCCGCTAATTTCCATATTGCTTGTAGCTTTCTCTTAAGCAGAGCTGTTCCAATAATGCATGGTAGAGTTCACAACGGACGCTACTATCTGCCCTGGACCGGCTGCGTGCAGGGAGGGACATGCTGTGGCATCGGCTCATCGCTACAATCGTCTGCTGCTTGCTTTACCGCTGTTGAGTTATAGCGGTGTCTGTGTGTCTGCCCAGAATGGTGGGATGATGCCCGGGCAGAGTATTTCCTGGCGGTCTGTGACTTCGCCGTTTACTCCGGATGCCAATCAGGGCGCGATTCTGGGTGGGCCGGGGAATGATCCGAATCCCGGTACGCCGATGTTTATATGCCGCGCGCGGGTTCAGGGGAGTTTGACTCCAGGAAAGTGGGTTCAGGGTAACTGCAATGTGGCCTTCGGTGGGTCGGAACAGGTTATGCGTTCCTATGAGGTGGCTTATGGGAGCGCGCGTTGGGGTGGGTATCGCGGGAATGCTTATGGGCTCGTTCAGATGGGGAGAGATGCCGATGGGAGTCCGCTGTATTCGTGCCGCGTGAACTATGTGGATGCGAACGGCAATGGCTATGGGTATCAGCCGGGCAAGCTGGTTTCGAGTGGAACTTGCAACATTCCGTTTGCAGGAGCGGAGGTGATCCATCCTCCGCCCTTCGAAGTGCTTTACGCGACAGGTGGCGGGCGGCCGCCCTGGAGTCCAGGTTATCCGCCGTATTATCCGACGCCTCCGGCGCAGCAGCCATATCCAGCTTGCAAGCTAGGCGACCGGGGAGTGGGGTTGGACATCAACACGGGATGGTGGGTAGGGCCGAATTGTTCTTCGATTGATAGCCAGGGCCGGATTACGCAGTTGAAGTATCCGCAGCCTCCGGGATATACACCGGCACCGCAAGGGCCGCCGCCTTACAATCCAGGGCCGAGCTCCGTGACCTGGCAGCCGGCGCAG
This sequence comes from Silvibacterium sp., assembly GCA_049588475.1. GTDB lineage: Bacteria > Acidobacteriota > Terriglobia > Terriglobales > Acidobacteriaceae > Silvibacterium. Next base: position 7,479 of record JBAVYX010000053.1, read on the forward strand.
AAGCCGTTTGTGCCGGGAGCGGATGCGATCAAGGGAGGGCCGGGGAAGGCACCGCAGCCCGGTTCGCCGCTCTTTGTTTGCAGGGTGCAGTACAACAACAACTTGTACCCGGGCAAGTGGATGCGGGGCGAATGTCATTTTGGGGATGGCCGACATGAGCTGTCGCAGGATACCTACGAGGTAGCGACGGGACCGGCGGAGTGGCGGGATTTCGATGGCAATATAGGGGCCATGGTCCCGGGTGGATATACCGCGGACGGAACGCAGCTGTATATCTGCCGCAAGGATCTGGGTAAAGACAAAGGGCTGCAGCCGGGATGGCTGGGGAATGGCAAATGCCATATCCCGTACGGCTACGATGATGTTAATTCGCCACCCTTCCAGGCGCTTTACAACGTGTTTGATCCGAATGGACAGCCGGGTTCGCCAGATCTGTCGTCTGGGGGCGCACCGGATCAGGGACCGCAGTCTCATGGGATCTTGATTACATTTGGAAGTGGCACCGGTGCGACTGCAGGTATGGTCACTGTCACCAATGGAGCGACAGGACCTACTGTGAGCAAGCCGCTGCCGCCGAATTCGAGCGCACACCAATGCATGCAGATTCTGCAGCAGGCTGCGTTACAGGCAGGCCTGCAGATCCAAATCCCGGGTGGCGGGAATGGTTTGAAAGTCTTTGGGACAAGCAACGCGGTAAACGTTACTCAGGCTTCGACGACAGTGAGCAAGTTCTGACCGGCGATCGCTCCGGCAAGCGCACTCTTAGGGTTCTTCTCGTAAAGCCAGGTACTGATGGATAAAGGCGATGGCCATGCTGCCTTCTCCCACTCCGCTCGATACTCGTTTGATGGAGTTATGGCGCACGTCTCCGGCGCAGAACACACCAGGTAGACTGGTTTCCAAAGGGAATGGGTGGCGCTTGAGTTTCCAGGTGGTGGTGAGGTCGCGCCCGGTGCAGACATAGCCGCGTGTATCCCGCTCCAATTCGCCTGGCAGCCATGACGTGTTGGCATCGGCACCGATCATCACGAATAAGGCATCGGCTTCATAGCAGTGAATATTGTCCATCTCAACCCGTGCGTTTACACACACTTCAATTCGTTCCAAACGATTTTCGCCTGCGGCTGAAATAACCTGGGTATAAGGAAGCACCTTGATGTTGGCCCGCGATGCAATCTGATCAAGCAGGTATTGCGACATGCTGAGCTTTAGCCCTTCACCCCTCACCAATACCTTGACTTCAGCCGCGTAGCACGACAAAAACATAGCAGCTTGTCCGGCTGAATTGCCACCTCCTACGATGAATACTTTCTTGCCGACCACATTGGTCGCCTCGTGACGGGCCGCTCCATAAAAGATGCCGCGTCCCAGCAGGCGATCTTGGCCCTTCACCTGTAACCGGCGCCAGTCCACACCTGTGGCTAACACCACGGCTCGGGCTGATATCATCTCGCCTCCGTCGAGCTCGCACACATAGCCTTCGCTGGAGGGAGTGAGTTTTTCAACGCTGCGCGTTAGCGCAACCTCAGCACCAAAACGAGTTGCCTGCTTGAATCCGCGCCCGGTCAGATCTTCTCCGGAAATACCCTCGGGAAAGCCCAGATAATTCTCGATACGGGATGACGTACCCGCTTGCCCGCCTGCCGCCCAGCGCTCAACGATCAGTGCTGTTAGCCCCTCTGACGCCCCATAGACGCCGGCGGCCATCCCGGCCGGTCCGGCTCCCACAATCACCACGTCATAACTGTCGCTGTTTGGCTTGGTCTGTAATTGCAGGGCCTCCGCAACTTCCCTTACCGTGGGTTGCTCGGTGAAAAGTTGGCCGTCAACGGTTATGGCTGGGCAATCAGGATCTTTGGATACACTGGCTGGCACGCGTTCCGGTTGGCAATCACGATCGACCCACTCGTGAGGAATACGGTTCACGGAAAGAAAGGCGCGGATGTCAGGGCAGTCCGCATCCCTGTTGCGGCCAAAGATGATCACCCGCGAGGTTGGTAAGGAAAGAATACGTTGCTGCACTAGCATCAGCCGCTCATTCAGGGCTTGCACGATGATGGCGCTTGCCTCTTTTGACTCCCGAATCAGGCGCTGAAACTGTTGCCTGTCCAGGCGCGCGATGCGGCACGGGGTTTGGGCTCGTATTGAGGCAATAGCTGGAGCGCCCATCAGAAGAGGCACTTCCCCCAAAAAATCGCCTTCCTTGAATTCGTATACATCAAATTCCGTCTGCCTTCCGAGAGTCTCTTTGACCATCCGCAGCCAGCCTCCGAAAACCACGTAGAAGCAGGGCGTCTCTCCTTCTCGCATGAGCCATTCTCCCGCCTCGAGCCGCACATCGGCGACGGTTTGCGCAAGTCGAGCGCATTCGGCTTCGTCAAGACATGCGAAGATTTTGGCTTGCCGTAACTCTTCTGAAGTGAACATGTACCCGCTCCATATCCACAATCGATGACCTCAACACTTATGTACCACGGGATGCTGCTTCCGAGCGCGCGGCTTCCTTGCCTCAGGATTGAGCCGTCTCCTGCAACCGCGCGGGATCGCCGTCTGTACGCCGGTATACATTTGCGCAGGCCAAACCATCATCTCATTTTTCGCTTGCAACAAGGCAGCGGACCATACATTCCGTATTGCCGGTGATTCACTCGGAGCCAAGACTGACAGAGAGATTCTACTTTTACTGACAGTGAGGAAGCCCTCTCGGAAGCGTTCCAGGTCGAAGCCGCATCCCCATTGAATTCGATGGCCGAGAGCTTGGAACTCATTCAGCGGACAGCCAGCGTCATCCTCGCCGTAATGAGCCGTCCCATCGCGGACGAAGTAACCAACGAGGAACGTGCCGAAGTGGCAGCATGAGAATCACGCCCACGATCATGTAACAATTCCCACGACACGTGAAAGCCTGACAGGCGGGATGCAGAGGTTCCCGTCTGCTTTTTCGGCGGCGCGGGAGACAACCTGCGGGTTTCCCGCGAATCCGCACAATTGTCCTGCACAATTCCTATACAGTGGAAATCAATGATATTAGACCAAACAAAATCAGAAGTTTGCGAAGAGTTTCTCACCCGCTCAGTGTGACAAGACCGAGTCGCTAGCTGAGTACCAGAACACGCTACACGCCCATCCGCAGAGTTCGCTGGCTTACTACTGCTTGGGCGACTTGCTTTTTAGGCAGAAGAACTATCAGGCTAGTGTCAATGCCTACCGGTCTGCAGTACGGGGAGATACCCGACCTGGACCAAAGTCTGGAGTTACATCCAAATTGGTAAGATTTTTGATGTAACCGACCAGCGCGATCGAGCCACGGTGCAATACCAACAGGCTGTCCAGACAGGAGACAACACGCGAGGCGCGGTCGACGAGGCCCATGAACTGCTGCAAAAGCCCTACGGCTCATCGAAGGCTCACTGATCCGCGCGGCGGTGTTCAATCGTAGGAGTCGTTCTCGCGATATTGGTTCGCTTGTTTCTGGTGAGCAATAATGAGGACTGATTCTGCAATAGTCACGCTGGATCGTGATGGCCGTGTCGTCGCCGATCCGGACTAACACATCGTTGAGGAGCAGCCCAGCAACGAAGTGCCTGAAAAACAGGCGTTTCAGGTAACTTCACCGCTGACTTTGTGTCGAGGTGGGCGAACTTACCTGAAAGCTAACTTTTCGGGCGCTACAGTCGCAAACGCCGACGCGCTGTCATTGCATTGTCCTTGTGAGTGGGGGGGGGAAGAATGGGCGAGAAAGCGTTCCATTTTCGCAAATAATCAGTGTCTTTGAAATTTGCTTTGATAGCCAGCTGCAGTGGAGTCTTGTCATGGAGGAAGAGAAGCTTCCAATACTGTCCCGGCACCATCTGAAGGAGAGCGCCTTTGATGAGTTCAAAAGGTTCGTCGTAATCTTCCTCTACCTTTGGGTTGTCTTCGCGTTGCTGTCTATCCACAAGAGCATCATCCTGTTAGAGCGCTATTTGGATTCTCAGGAGCACACCTTTGCGATCATCAACGCGTTCATTTTCGCCAAGGTCCTGCTTATCGGTGAGAATCTTCACCTGGGGACGCGGTTTAGCGATAAGCCGCTTATCCATCCCGTTCTGCACAAATGCTTCGTCTTCACTGTGGTGCTCCTCTGCTTTCACATCGCAGAGAGCGTCCTGGTGGGAGTGTGGCACGGGAGAATGGTTGCGGACAGCTTTCCGCCGATAATAGGCGGGTGTGTGAAAGGCATGCTATCGGTGAGTGTCATATGTTTTGTCGTCTTGTTACCGTTCTTCGCTTTCAGAGAGGTTAGCCGGATGGTCGGCCGCAGGGAGATGTGGGATGTATTTTCCAACGCAGAGGGAACGACCCCGGGTTGGCTGCCCTGGGGCGGCCATAAGCCCTCGCGGGACTGGTCGCAGGACGGTATCGAGAAGAACAGGAAGGACTGAAGCATGCAGGTGGTTGATCAGAACGGGAGCATTGCGGAACCAGCGTTTCGCTTATTCCGACTCTTCCTCCAATTGCTGATCTTCTTGGCAGCGGTGGCGGTCTGCCGATGGGGGGTGCGTACCTTCTTTTTGAACCGCGGAAGGCAGTCCAATCGCTGGCGCAATTCCTTTTCGGCGGTAAACATCCTCCTCCTCGCGTTGCTGTTCCTGTTTCGGGCCCCTGCGGACAAGCTATTGACTGCCTTCGGAGATTCGATCAGTCGTTTGCGTCCGGAATCTGAGCTGGGCTGGCTGACTGCCACGATGGTGGGGCTCTATTACGCACTGATTGCCAGTTCGATATTGCTCCTGGCTATCCACGCAGTGGGACTGGCCTACTGGTTCGCCGAGCGGCGGATCGATGGCTGGCAGTCGCGGCTTCGTGCCAGTGGCACGGTCGAATCCAATCCCCAATTTCACGCCAGCCGGATATGTCGGGTAAGTATCCACTTGCTCTGTACCCTTCTTGTAACTGTTTTGACTCTGGCTTACTTCTTTTACGGGTTCGCAGTTTTTCCTCGAACCAGGATATTCACTGCCGATCTGCTTAAGACTTTAGATCCGCCCCTGCAGGATGCAGCTAAGGCATTCGAGAATTACCTTCCCAACCTCGGTTATCTTTTCGTGATCCTGTTGTTGGGCTGGATTCTCCTCAAGGGCTTGAAATTCTTTTTCGCTTCCATTCAACGCGGGGCCATCGTTTTTGAAAAGTTCCCCGCCTATTGGGCGGAACCGACCTACAAGCTCACCCGGACTATCCTGTTTCTGTTCGTCCTGATGGTGAGCTTTCCTTACCTGCCCGGTGCCCACTCGGCATTTTTTCGCGGGTTTTCGGTGTTCATCGGTGCGCTCCTGACCTTCGGCTCAAGTGGAGTGATTGGAAATCTCTTGGCCGGAATCCTGTTGACCTACGCACGCGCATTTAAAGTAGGTGACGTGGTTCGCATCGAAGGCGTCTATGGAAAGATCACTGAGAAGACGTTGCTCATAACCCGAGTCGTAACGGCGGGCAACGAGCACGTCACTATTCCCAACAGCAAAGTATTGGCTGCCTCTGTAACGAACTACAGCGTGCACGGCTTGAGCAAGGGCTTTGCAGTGGGGATAGCGGTCACAATCGGCTACGACGTCGATTGGAGGATTGTGCACAAGCTCCTGCTTGATGGGGCAGCGCGGACCGGGCAGATCGCCACCGAGCCCGCTCCGCGAGTGCTGGAAAATTCCTTCGGAAACTATTCCGTGGAATACGCACTGCGGGCCTGGACGAAATCATCGGAGGAGATTTTCGAAACCTGCGCCGCCCTGCGCCGTAATGTACTGGACGCCTTCGCTGACGCGGGCGTCGAAATCATGACGCCCACGATCCTGTCGCATCGTGATGCCAGCGAACTGGCTGTCCCAACTGACCGGTTCCCAAATCGCTCCCAACCTCAAGGTATAAGGATCACCGTCGATCCCACTTAGTCACATGGGCTCCCGTTGGAGAAAGTCTGGATGAGAATCGTGCAAGCCGCTCCGATCGGGATGTCGTTCGTACGCTGAAGAACGGGGCGGTCTCAACCGGTCGGTGCAACACCATCTGATATGAATTCATTTTCTAAAGGTGGTGTTTATGGCAGAAGGAAAACGGAACAGGCTTTCCACTGAGCAGAGGATGGAGATGTGGCGCCGGTGGAAGGCGGGCGAGTCGTTGCATGACGTTGGGCGTGCCTTCGGTAAGGGGCATGGTTCCATTCGGATGTGTTGCAACTTGCAGGGTGGCTGGCTGGTGACGTGAAAGAATCTGAGCGCTATGTAGACCCCATCTTGTAGATCGCCCTCTGGTGTTGCAGTGTAGAGGGATGAAGCGTGCGCAAACCGAAGAGTGGGCGAAGTGGCGAGGTTTGGTTTCCGAACAGATTGCGAGCGGACAGACTGTTGCGGCGTTCTGTCGTGATCGAGGTCTTCGTGGTTGGCAGTTTTACGATTGGAAGAAGCGTGTTCGCGAAGCGGGAGCATCGAAGTTTGTTGCGGTGGAAGTTGCCGCTGTAGCGAAACAGGCACCTGCGGCGACTGGCAGGGCGATTGAGGTGCGGCCGCCGCGACATGCCGCCGCCACGATGTAGACCCGCAGCTCTATCTCACCCAACTGCTGGTCAACTTGCCGTCGCTGCGGATAAGCGACCTGCAGGACTGGCTGCCTGACAGATGGAAGGCCGCACAGAATGTGAGACTGACCGGCTTTGCTCAAGAGCGCGAGTCTGCCCGCTGCTGATAGCAGCGGAGGCAGGAACTGGCGATGCTACGATGGAGGGTATGAATGAGCGGCAGGAGTTCCTCAGGCACTTCAGATCCGAGTTCATCAAGGTGGTTGACCGGCTCGATACGATGACGAAAAGCGAGGTCTTGGATGGCATCGCGGAGGTGAGGGCTGCACGCGCAATATACAAAGAGGAGATCACGGAACGCATCGCGGAGGCGATTCACGCTGAGCCACAGGAGCAACCCAGAGCAGCACATGCGAAGGCAGACACAAGCGACGCAATGGCTCATCTAGGTTCCATTCAGGTCTACTTCGATTCTGTTAATAAACTCAGATGGCGGGCCGGAGGGAAGATGCCGCCCCTGGGCGGACCCGGCTTTGAGCTCCTTGAGAGTGCATTGAATGAGCGGCTTGAATCGCTGAGGGAAAGGCCTAGTAGCGATTCCTAGCTACATCCTTCCTCGTATTAGTTTGTTTCTAGCTCCTGTCTGCGCCTACTCTTACCGTACTGTGAGCGGGATCAATTGCTCCCATTGTTACCAAAATACCTTGCGTTCGCCCAAATCAGCGGGAGAAGCCCTCAAATAAGGAAAGTCAGCCTGGCCTCCGCGCAGATCAGCAAGACGTCGGGAGAAGACTTTTTCAGACGCGCATGCTCCGCAACCCTGATCCGACCTGCGGTTCACGTAACGCTCACGGAAAGAATCGCGAAATGGGAACCCGACCCGCGATCTTCAAATGGCGGCAGACCGAAGCCGGCCTCATACTCTGTGCGGTCCGGTGGTAC
>JBAVYX010000054.1:0-3431 GCA_049588475.1 Silvibacterium sp.
GAGTATTCATCAGCGAAGTATTTCGCTTCGAAGAGTTGGGAGTCGAGTTGATCAACCGGGGCTTTACAGAGTCTTCTTTCGAGACATGGAGATCGGAGAACTCAATTCCGAAGAGCTTCGCTTCAGAGCTGCGCGAAGAGTGGTCTGAGCCTGTCGACGAGTGATTTGCCCTGAACTCGTCAGTCGAGGGCGATACTGACCGCACTGGTCATGGTTTGACTCACACCGCCGAAACAGCTTCAACTGTATTGGATCAATGGTTCACTCGCCAGTACTCTTCGTTCAGGACGCTGGCGAAGCTGACCCACGCCAGATAGGGTGTCATAAACCAGACTGCGTCATCGAAACGCGAGCGAATGCTAAATGTCGTGAGCAGAATGGTGGTCCAAAGGACGATGGCCTCTGCAAGCCCAGCCGATTTGATGCCACCGGAAGAATATCACGACTAAGCGAAATTGGGAGCTAACTGACTCACGAAAAGAGTGATCGCAACGGACTTCCACGGTGAGGAAGCTGCCATGCTGCTTTTCCAAGCTGCAATTGCCATGAGGCAGAAAGCAGAATCCAAACCGGGCCGAAGACCCAGTTTGGCGGAGCGATAGACGGGCGGACCAGCGTGCTGTATCAACCGCGAACTTCGCTACCGGTCCACGATGCACTGGTTCCGGCAACCGTAAAACAGACGAGAAGCCCAGACATCAAGGTGATCCAACGCATCTCTTTCCCTCCTCCTGCGATGCCTGATGGCAGGATAATCGGACTAATGCCGCTCTTGATGGTTTGGGCCTCGAGCACAAAAGTGCTTTCTCAACTGATCGGAGCGGTATAGAGAGATATTCTCGATGTCTGGGCGTACACGCCGGCTATGCACGACAGAATCAAAAGGAACTGCATAATTTACGAGGTCCCGCACCAACGTCTCGCCGTCTGAGGAATCGAACAACCTCCGCTATCAACTCGGATCTGTTAGTGAGCAGCCGGGAGGGGGGAACGCCCATCTCCCGGCTTAAAAACAAGCATGGGTCACTGACGACAACTGCTTTACGCCGCCAGCGATTTGTTGATGTTGACCTTGATCTGCTTGGGCTGGGCCTCGGGCTTCTTCTTGAGCTCGAGCTTCAGCACGCCATTTTCGTACTTGGCGTCGATGTTCTCAGTTTCGACAGTCGTGGGAAGGGTGAAGGCGCGCGAGAAGCTACCATAGCGCCGCTCGATGCGATGGAAGTTCTCTTCCTTTTCTTCCTTCTCGAACTTGCGCTCGCCCTTTACGACCAACGTGTTGTTTTCCACGGTCACGTCGAGGTCCTTTTCCGGGATACCGGGGACTTCGAGCTTCAGGACGATCCTCTTTTCATCCTCATAGATGTCGACGGCCGGAATGAAATTGGTTGTCGTCAACGAACTCTCGCCATCATTGAAATCGCGGAAAAGGGAATTGACACGGTTCTGCAGGGCTGCAACTTCACGGAACGGATCCCAACGGGTGATTGCCATAACTCTTCTCCTTCGAGGTGATCAAAGAATTCGGATTGAAGCGGGCGGGAATCTGCAGTCGCTCAATCCATATGGAAAATTATAGCACAAGTAAATAAGGAAATATGAGCGTAATACGCTAATGGCTGTCGAATAGACAAGCAATTTATTTTCAATGAGTTATTACATGTGCTGAACTGCTACATCATCTCTGACACTGCTTTGTTAGCATTAACCGGTGGGGGCCAACTGTGTCTGTCACCAATTTGAGTACAGCGACAGTCACGCGCAGTGGCCAAGTCTGGTCCGGCACTGCTTGCAATTCCGGAATGGCTCGATACATGATTGAGGCATGGTTGTGAACCGGCTAATGTTTGAGGTCGTGCCGCAATCGGAGGCTGAAGCAGCAAGAAAGAAACGTCACCCTAAAACTACCCAAAGGGGTCTAAAAAGGGCCGCGGCACTCACTGCAGAACGCCGTCGCAAGGAAATTGACCGTCTCGCGCCAAAGAAGCAGTGAGATAAGGCATATTCACTGGTGCCCGGCAGGATTCTTGGACCTGGACAGCAATCGCCGCCGATTCAAATTGAGGGCGAGCTATTTGGTCGGGCAACGTGGCCCTCAAAGAGCGAAGCTGATCTCAAAGAAGCTGAAGAGGAGCACGTCTTTGATCCGTGGCGTCAATGCTTCAAGCCTGAACGGCCAGACTCTCTCAAACTTGACCGTTGCCAGACATGCTGACATCAAAAATAGGGCATTTTATAATAGGTGCGTACGAGTGAAGTATGTTTCCTCGCAGCTACTACGCGGTGTTGCGCGTGCCGGAGGACGCTGATCCCGCTGCCATACGGCATGCCTATAGAACTCTTGTCCGCCGTTTCCATCCCGATGCCGGAATCGGCTCATCCGCACAGAAGTTCCGAGAAGTCACGGAAGCCTACGACGTTCTCAGCGATCCCCTACGACGACACGACCATGACATTGATTTGGCCCGAAGTCGAGCGCATTCCCACGTGCGGCCGGAGCCGCTGATACCCAAAACATCAAGGCATGTTGTGTTTCGCCATCCTGCATTTGGGATTGACCAGGAAATCGTTCGCATGTTTCAGATGATGGAAGACATGTTCGGGCAGATTTGGTGAGCCATGCTGAGCATCGACTTCGCATAGAGTTCGACACCCCGTCCTGTTCTGGCGTGGTTCTGGGCCAGATGGTCTTAGTAGCCCACGATCCTTTTATGCCGTGTGGCGACGGCGAGAACCAATTGATTTCCGCCCAGCTTTTTATGTCCGCGTAGACTTTAGGCTTTCCCTTCTGAAAGGCTTCGACTTCCAGCCTGAGATTCTCGGCATCCGTGCTGACGCCTTTCGGCTCATTCAATGCAAAATGGACTGCCCGTATAGTGGCGACGATTGCGTTCCAATTTGCGTGCCCCAGAACAGTTTCGACATAAACGATGAACTCAGCCAAGAAAAACTTCCTGCCAAGATCGCGGTCGGACATCAGTGCACGGTAGGTCGGGTGCGGCCACGATTTCAGGAAGACCGAGTAAGCTGACAGAATGACGGGCAGCCGTGTGAGTTCAAAATCCAATTGCTCTGAGGGGAGGACCGGGGCAACGGTTTTTTCCAAAAGCTCGCCGCCGCCGACTACGCGAATCAGCTTCCAGAGAGTGACTCCACCCGGCGTTGCGGACTCGTTTAGAGCCTGAATGTCTTTTGCCGCTTGCAGCAGGCGGTCAGAAAGACTTGCCAATTGTTGCGTAGAGTATCCGGTCGCCTGCTTCGTGATCTCCGTTACGCCCAGTTGCTCACCTTTGCAGTAAAGGACGGAAGTGTTGCAAGTTTCGAATGCAGACAAGTTTGTCGCCGAGCGTCTGTCGTGGGTTCTTAGGCCGCCAAGTCGAAGAGGCTGTCGATGAACTGAATCTGACGAACAAGATCCCCTCCTGCTACCC
>JBAVYX010000055.1:0-7383 GCA_049588475.1 Silvibacterium sp.
GCGGCCCGGCGAACCATTCAAGGCTACGAAGCAGTCCACATGATCCGGAAGGGGCAGATGCGATGGGTGGCAGGAGATGATCTGCCTCGACAGATCGAGTTCATCGACCAGCTCTTCGATTTGGCAGCCTGAACATACGTGCAGGGCATGCAATGATCTGTCTGCGCCTGAAGGTTGCAACACTGCCATCGGGCGCATGGACCTCGAAGAGCGCATTCGCCGGGCTGTTCAGATACCCCAAGCCCTCGACCTGTGGAGCAATGCGTTATGGGATTCTCAGAAAACCGTGAATCGCATTATTCGAGTCCACATACGTGCCAATGATCTGGTTCTCGTCGTTTATTCCATCCGGAGAAGTACCTTGGCCGCCTGCCTGAACCTGCTCCCGGGGCATCGAAGGTCGTGATGACCCCTTCGCCATTTCGTACAAGTCCATGCAGGGCACTGCTCGAATCATAGTACGGTCCAGTAACCCATCCAAATAAATTGAAGGCCTCCGGCAACGTGCCTTGTCCCGAAGCTCTAAAGCGCCTTTCGGTCCGAGAGGGCCGGGCTTAATGCACATGGGATGGGGCTACATTTGCGATTTGAGGGCGACGGGCCGGGCTGGCACCGCCGTACAGTAAATTCAGTTGCGCCGGAAGTTGACTTCAATGCATACCTTCACTGGGACCAGCTTGCCCTTAAGAATGGCTGGCTTAAATCGATACTGTTCGACTGCCTGAACAGCGTTTTCGTCGAAGGCGGGCCCCAGTGAACGTGCTACATGGACCTGCTGCGGCCACCCATTCGCGTCCAGGAACATAGCAACCGTGACCATGCCGGAAAATTCCCGATCAGAGATCCCTGCGGGAAATACTGGGGCTACCGAGTAAATGACCCTTGGCGGCGAAACGGGATCCGCGACCGGTTTTGGAACTTTCAAATCCGAAATCAAACTTGAATGGTAATCATGGGAATTTAGGACGGTCGGCTGGCATTCGCCCGCAGGCTGTTGACCTGGAGAGCTGGCGTTGCCCGCATAGCCCTCCACAAGGGCAAGCGTGAGTCCGAGCAGCACAAGATTCAGCGGACGAGCACAACGCAAAGTCCGGAAACTCGACATAGATGCCTCTTTCGTCCCGCAGGCGCTTTCCTTTACTGTACTTCGGGCGGCGCGCGGAACCGTCCAGGCGCCTACACGGCACGGTGCTCTCATTTGCGTTTGCGCGTCGTGGTTTTCTTGATAAGGGTGGAAGCCTTTTTTGCGTCTGCGGCGCTTTCAAATCCAATGACTGCAGCGTATCTTCTGCCAATTACTTGCGCCACGAGAAAATCGAGGTTGATCTTCGCGTCCGCGATCGCCCTCGCAATAGCATGCCCCAACCCCGGCCGGTTATCACCTTCCACCAGAAGGGCGGGGATCCCAGAGGCCTTGAATCCCGCTGTCTCCGCAGCGGTAACCAGCTTTTTCCCCACGACCGGAGAAAGTTCGACCGCTGCCTTTGCCTGATTACCCGGGTAACGATAACCCATGACAATGTGAAGATCTGCATCTGCACCGGCAAACAGTTCCAAGGTGCTCGCCAGATCTCCAGGCTGGTTCTCAATCTCCTTCCGCCATAACACGATGCTCCTGACTGTAGTCGCCATTTTGCTATCCTCCAAATGCCAATGATATTGGCCTGTCGTTGAATCGGTTTCGGGGATGTCAGTTTCAGCGTTCCCGTTGGAAAACGATAGACGACCAACTCGTCATTCTCACCGCCAAACGAGTTTGCAGAGCGGCAAGGCTAAGAATCCCACATTGGGAACCATATCCTCTCCGCATCTCTCGCTGTCATCTTCGAATTCCCCCGGATGCCCTGGGCCCGCTATGTGTACCGTAGCTTGTGCTCCTCTAGCCAATCGCGTGCGATGTCTGTCAGCGCTTTCTCGCGGAACTGATACCAGCTTTGTTCAATGCCGCGCCGTCGAATCAGACCTCGGAACATTCGAAAGGCACCCGCCCCATGAATGGCATCCAGCAACTCTTGTCGGATGCGGTTGTTGTCCTGACCTCGTGCGAATTCTTCCATAATGGACCACTCATGAATATCGAAGCGGTCCGGCAACTCCAGGAAACAATCGCTTTGCAAGACTACGCGAATCTTCAGCAGCCACTCACGCTGCCATTCGGGAACATCGTCCAGAGATTCGTCTTCTACCAAACGTCGCTCTTCTTCCGTGACTGTGATGATTTCTCCCGAGTCCGGATCCAAATAGGAAACGCAGTCGTCGCTCAAGGTCTCTAGAGCCTCGACGACTTCACGCAGAGAAATAACGCTCACCATGCTGGTCTACTCCTGCGGAATCGGCTGGAGAAGAATTATAAGAGGATTTCTCCGCTTGCAACACATCGGGCGCATTCGGACGGAGGCTGCCCACTTCGGTCTTGGTCGCGGTGCTTCCCGGAATCACTTGCTCGAAAGAATCGTGATGGTGCCGTTGGCCGGCTTTGGCTGGTTGTCCAAAATACCGTTCGATACGACGATATCGTCTTTGCCGCGTCCTGCCAGTTCTGCGACGGCAACGCCGGCCCATCCTGTCTGCACGCTGCGGGCGGAAGTCGAGAAGCCGCCGTCGCGCGAGCCGAGATAGAGCATTAATCTGTTATTTTGTGCGCAGGTAACCACGATGTCGCGCAATCTATCGCCATTGATGTCACCTGTTGCCACCCCGTCGGGACCTTCGCAGCCAGCCAGAGAAAATGGCGAGTCGGGCATCTTCCTGAATCCGCCTTTGCCGTCGCCCAGCAAAACAGTGACGCCGACATCTTTCGAATCGGGAACATCCCGCGCGTAGGGGATGATTACGAGGTCGAGATTGCCGTCGTGGTTCATATCGTCAATCGCGACGGCCCATGGTGCTCTGCCGGCGGGGAAGGGTGAGCCGGGCGCGTCGTGTAATCCGCCTTTGCCGTCTCCCAGCAGAATCGAGACTGCATTCTCGTCGAGATCGGTTGTGACCACGTCGGGCTTGCCGTCCTTATTGAAATCGGCCGAGCGCAAGCGTTGATAGGGTCGCTTCCCGGTCTTGAATGCCTGTCCCGGCAGAATCAGGTTTCCCCCGCCATCGCCCAGGAACATGAGAATTTGGTTATGTCCCCAGCTATCCGTAACCGCGTCGAGTTTGCCATCGGCATTGAAGTCGCCAATGGCAACGCCGTGAACGTGCGGATACGAATGTGTATCGAAGGGAGAATGAGGCGACGGCGCAAATCCGCCCTTGCCGTCGCCAAGCAGAATTGTGAGGTATGGCGTTTCGGTATTGGCGATCACAAGATCGAGATTGCCATCGCCATTGAAGTCGCCGGTAGCAATATCATTCGGGCCAGTTCCGCATGCAATTGGCGACCCTGCCGCTGGAAGGAAGTGCCCTTTACCATCGCCGAGCAGCACGCTCAGGGTGCCGTCCACCGAGTTGGCCACGATGATGTCGAGCTTACCGTCATGATTCACGTCGGCGATGGCGATGGATCCCGGACCCCGACCCACGGGCATGACGCGCTCGTCGAAGTCAAGCGCAGGCCCAGCCGCCTCTCCATTCGACGACGATCCCGTGCTTCCATGTGCAAGGAGCACCGCCGCGGCCACGACTAGTGGCACCACGATCATCAGGACTGGAAATCGAAGGTCAGGTTTCATTCTTTTTTCCGCTGCATCGACTGTGGAGTCTCTTACTCAATTGACTCTCGATCCCTCATTTCCGCACAATGCTTAGCCGTCTTTGCTCGGCCTCCGAGACTAACTGCCACTTGGCCGAATAGTCGGCTACACGTACAGTTGGCTTCCGTGCGCGGCCCAGACGTTGTGTGTACGCGAAGCCTGTTATCCAGCCACTTGCCGAAAGCATAGATCGACCTGAGTATTTGCTCTTTACTTGACATCCTAGTGAAGGCGCGTCATGCTGTTTCCCTGAAGAGATTACTTGAATGTCTAGTGAAGAGAGGGAACAGATTCAACTGCTCCAGGGAACACTGGATCTGATCGTTCTGCGAACTCTGGCGAGCATGGGAGCGCAGCATGCCTATCAGATTGCCACCCGGCTCCAGCAGATCTCCGATCGCCCCCTGAATCTTAACCAGGGAACATTCTATCCCGCTCTGGTTCGGCTTGAACAGTACGGATGGACCAAAGGCACCTGGGGCAGGACCGAGAGTAATCGGGAAGCCAAATACTATGCCATCACCAAAGCAGGAGAGAAGGCTCTGAACCAGGAAACGATGCGCTGGCGCAGGATGGCAGGGCTGGTGGAACGGTTGCTCGTTGAGGACTTGCAGTCATGAGACATCTCAGACGTCTTCTGTCGAAATGGCTTGGCCTCTCTCGTAACGATCAGGTGGAAGCGGAGCTGGAACGCGAAATTAATGCTCATCTTGCGTTGCTTGAGGATGATTTTCTTGAAAGAGGTATGAGCGCAGATGAGGCGCGCCTCGCCGCCAGGCGTGCCTATGGGGGTGTCGAACAGGCAAAACAGATGCACCGGGATGAGCGCTCAATTCTCTGGCTCGAACAGCTCCGACAGGACGTTCGATACGCGTTTCGTCAGTTCGGCAAATCGCCAGGCTTTGCTGTTGTAGCCATTGTCACTTTCGCGTTGGGAATCGGCACCAATACAGCGATCTTCAGCTTAGCCGACCTCATCATCCGCAGACCGGTATCGCTGCCTGGGTTGGAGCGCCTGGTCTCTATCGAAGAGCAGAGTTCGACGAGCGAAGACAGTGGAATGTCCGGTGCAAATTACCTCGATCTACAAGCGGCTAACCATACATTTGAACAATTGGCAGCATACGAGTATTGGAGCGCAGGGGTTGGCGGTCAGGATCAACCCTACGAAGCCGTCGGTGTCAAGATTTCGAAAAACTTCTTCACTACAGCCGGGATCAAACCCACGATAGGACGCGATTTCATCGCTGGCGAAGATACCGAGGGAAGGGACCGAGAGGTCATCCTTAGCAATGCCTTCTGGCGACGACGCTTTGCGGCAGATCCGTCTGTCGTGGGAAAGCCACTTAACCTTAACGGCGAAATGTACGACGTTATCGGGGTGATGTCTGCGAGGGCCATCTTTCCTCTAGGCGCGCCGGCCTTCTGGGTTCCGTTATCTATGAGTGCCCAGATGCGTGGCGAACGCCAGCAGCTCGCACTTCATGCGGTTGGCCGTCTCCGGGCTGGCGTGAGCCTGAAAGAGGCACGCGCAGAAATCGTTGGAATTTGGAAATCGCTGGCAGAGTCATACCCGCGAGCGAACGCAAACAGAAGCATCAGGGTCATCGGGCTGCGCGATTCCATTGTCCTGGACTACAACCGCCAATTTGCGCTTCTCCTGATGGGAGCAGTTGGCTTTGTCCTGCTCATCGCCTGTACCAACATTGCCACCCTGCAATTTGCCCGGGCCTCTGGACGGCAACGGGAGATTGCCATTCGCGCGGCTCTCGGAGCAAGCCGCAGGCGCGTTCTGAGCCAATTGCTGACGGAGAGTGTATTCCTCTCGCTCTTGGGAGGTGCGACGGGCGCAGTCCTGTCGATCTTTGGCGTTCGTCTTTTGCGAAACACGTTGCCAGTGGATGTGCAGTGGTTCTGCGACGTAGCCAGTCTGAAGGTGAATGGGACCGCATTCGCCTTCACCGTGCTGTTGGCCATCGCCTCAGGTCTACTGACCGGATTGGCTCCGGCATGGAAGTATTCGAAATCTAACCCGACGCGAGCCCTTGCAGCTGAATCTCATAGCATTGCGGGGACCAGTAACAACAGATGGCGTTCCGCATTTGTTACGACGGAAATCGCTCTGGCTCTGGTCCTGTTGATAGGAGCCGCGCTCATGGTAAAAGGATTCGCGACGCTGGTCACGGGTCAGCGTGGCATGGACCCGAAGTCGCTTTTGACATTCCACATCGACCTGCCGCAGCCCCTCCCACTCCCGCGGGTCAAAGCTTTTCAGGACAACCTACTCCAACAACTGTCGACACTTCAAGGAGTCCGTTCCGCTGCGTTGGCGAGCGGCATTCCGTACAGTTTCTATGAGAACAGCACTGCGCTGGTCCTTGAAGAAAAGATGGTTGCACAAGGAGATCAGGCTCCGGCTGCAACGGCAGAATCGGTCAGCCCTGATTACTTTCGCACCATGCACATTCCTTTGCGCGAAGGCCGCTGGTTTCATGCGGGCGATACCTCATATTCGCTTCATGTTGCGGTTGTGAGTGAGAGCATGGCGCGGCGCCTTTGGCCTGGCCAGTCCGCGATCGGCAGGCGACTTAAATCAGAGGATCGAGATAGCCTCGCCCGATGGGTGACAGTAGTCGGAGTTGTCGGAGACATCCAGCACGAAATCTATGACCGCTCGTTCCGCTCCATTCTTTATCTTCCATACCAGCAAGCGCCGCCTTATTCGCTGGATTTTGTAATTCGCAGCGATTCCACCCCCGTACAATTTGTTCCCGACGTGCGACGAGTCATCCGAAGTCTCAACGCGAATCTTCCGGTCGAGAACCTGGAAACTCTGGCTGACTTGATTTCGTCGCAGGCGAGCGCGCTGCAGTATGTCGCCCTGCTGGTGGCTGGCTTCGGCATTCTCGCGTTAATCCTGTCGGCGGTCGGGGTCTACGCATTAATGGCCAACTCCGTTGCCGAGCGGCGGCGTGAGATCGGAATTCGCATGGCCTTGGGAGCACTAAAATGGCACGTGCTTCATACCGTGATGGGTCGTGCCATGGTTGCTACGGGTGTTGGAATAACCTGCGGCGTCGTATTGGCTCTCGCGTTTGCTCGATTGCTCTCCACCTTGATCTACGGCGTGAGCGCCTGGGACACTGAGACATTTGTCACCATGCCGATGCTGCTGGCTCTGGTTGCCCTGACGGCTACTTATATTCCAGCACGTCGCGCTACATCGATCGATCCCATGCAGACCTTGCGGATGGATTGAGGTCAAGCCTTCCGAATTCGTCGTGCGCTGCTCCAATACTCGCCGTTTGTTCTGTTCGCGGGTCTCGCACACGCACAAGACAGCGACGCGTACAAGGTTCTCAAAATTCAATTGGTCGGAGAGATGGCGGATTCGACTACGTTACTGCAGACCATGACGGCCGCAACCTTTTTGTTGCCCGGTCTGGCCCGGGCGGGCACATCGGCGTCTATAACCTTGACACCCTAGCCCAGGTGGGAGATATCGCAGGCGTTGCCCGTTACACAGCCACTTGGATCACAGAGTGAGGTCTACTCTGCGAAACCGGAGGCCTAGGAACTTGTTGAAATAGGTACTGCCTCTGCGGCATAGGACATGTGCTGTGCGTCTTATGTGCATGCGAGGAGACGAGCGTATTCAGGACGGGATGTTCAGCTATGTTTCGCTGGAGCAGCGAGT
>JBAVYX010000056.1:0-16790 GCA_049588475.1 Silvibacterium sp.
CCGCTGCTGGTTTATCCAATGATAATAGGCACCCATATCCGCATCGATCAGGGAACCCGTGAAGTCGGGTTCGGGATTGCCGCGGCTATTGGACAGCAACTCATTCATTGGCCTCTGCCGCTGCCGGGGTGCGAAGCGCACGAATAAGGTCAGCGCCTGGGCTCGCCGCAGGACCTCGCGTGTCGTCCACTGAGCAAATGTAGTGCTGAATATCTGGGTCCCGGAGCCCTCTGTGAGCAGCTTGACCTGGAAGCGGTCCAGCACAGCGTCTCCCGCTTTGTCCATACCAAGGTCTGAAGGAGACAGTCGAGCCAGATGTGTGCGTAGTTCCTCTGGTCCCATGCCGGGTCGTCCGATTTCCGTCTGCATATTTTTCAGCAGTGCAGTGCGCACGGGTTGCAGCGACTGATACGACACGCAGGTCAGCAAAGGACTGTGATCAGCTTCCTGCCCTCCATCGACATACCAATGGCCATAAGCAACGGGATGCGCCTTGGCCCGAGCCGCGGTCGCCGTCAACAGCAGTTCAAGTCCGTTTTCCGGCTTGACTTGCGCAAAATATGTGCCGTGCTCGCGCAGGTTGCGAAACAGCGGCGCTTCATACGTAGCAACGCCCTGCCCGATCACCGCAATCCCTAGCCTGCGCATGGGAATCGGTTCGGGCGGCACGGCCGACCGCAGGCGATCCCCATACACGGTCGCGGCTTCCCGGAAAGCATCGAGTTGGTGGGTGCTCCAAAGGTATGCCGATAGCTGCTCGACAAACTGGGCCGGCTGATTTACCCAATCGAAATTTTCAAGCTTCGGAGAGAGCGAAAATTGCGAGAACGCTTGAAACCACTCTTTGAGCTGTGCCGGGGAAAGAGAACTGAGGTTGGCGAGCTCCTTATTGATTGCCGCGCGCTCGACTGGGAATTTGAAATCGTAATCAATGACCTCGCGCAGGAGGCTCGGCAGGAAGCTGAGCGGAAGCTGCTGCAGCGCGCCAAGGTGGGCCACGGCCAGCGCCCTTGCCTGGGGAGGGTACCCGGCGAACTGCCCGGCTGTGAGATCGCGCGGAAGCATAATCTAAACCAATTCCTTGACAGGACGGCCCTGTGAGAGCGACGGAGAGAATCCCATCATCGCTCCGAGAGTGGGCACCAGGTCAATCGACTGCATCGGACCTTCATAAACCACCCCTTCTCGCACACCTGCCCCCAGGGCCATCATCCAGGTTGTGCGGGACGCTGCGTCGCCCGTGCGATGGTGTTGAAATCCGTTCCCGCCGGAATCCTGATCGGCATCCCGTCCAAAATCTGGAAGAATAAAGAGCGTCGTATTGCCCGCGTATTCGGGCTCGCTTTGGACCGTCTTCCAGAGTTCCGCGCAAAGACGATCTGTACGCCGGATGCCCTCGATGTAGAGCGAGTAGGCTCCAGAGTGTGCGATATCGATATCGTGCATCGTAATCCAAAGAAGACTTGGAGATTCTTCCTTCATTAAGCGCCTGGCAATATACATCGAGAGCTCGTCGGGGCTCGACAAAGTCAGCGCGTGCGCCTTGAAGTCATCTACCGAAAGCTTCAGGATCATTTCCAGTTGCTGCAATTCGAATTCGCCGCCCCCAATTTGCGGCGTGTAGAGCGGAGTCTCGTAGTTGTCATGCAGCAAATGCTCGTAATCCGGGGTAGGCCCGGATGTTGCCGCACTCAGCAAATGCTTGGGTAAAACCACTCTCGCCCCCATGCCCGGACCATAGGAACGGTATTCGCTCTCGCCAATCCGGTTAAACCCGTTGCTGGGCGCGACCACCCACGCGTCCGAAGACGG
The DNA here is from genome assembly GCA_049588475.1 of Silvibacterium sp. Classification (GTDB taxonomy): domain Bacteria; phylum Acidobacteriota; class Terriglobia; order Terriglobales; family Acidobacteriaceae; genus Silvibacterium. The sequence goes on from JBAVYX010000056.1 coordinate 1,813, forward strand.
ACGCTTCAAATCTTTGCGGAAATACTCGAAGACTGTGGGATGTTCCGGCGGAACGGCGGAAAAATTATTGAGGGTTTCATAGACTCCCGTTGCCAGGCTTGCGGTCGCCACGTAGTGGCCCAGTATCCCCTGATTGATGACCTGCGTGAAGAAGCTTGCCTGCGGGATCAGCTCATGGAGCAGGTGCGGAATATTCTCCTGCCCCTCAGGCGCGAATGTCTCCTGGTCCCGGGCGCCTCCTCCGAAGGTAATGACGATTACCTTCCGCTTCTTCGCCGCAGCTGCTTCGCGCACAAATGGGCTGCCGGCCATTAGTGCAGTTCCCACCGCCACTCCAGCCGCACTGCGCAGAAAGTCACGCCTGCTGCGGCCAAGATGCCGGGCAAGTTCCCTTGGTGTTGGGGTTGCTCTGCTCAATGCTGCTGGAGACTTCAACTCAAATCCGCCTTTAATAATGCGTCACTTCCATTTTCGTCCGACATGCAGGAATCAAGGCTTGGCGGAAGGGACGGCCTTCGCTGAATAAACGAATTGCTGGACTGCTGCTCTTTCCTTGTCAATTTCGGCCATATGTTGCGCCCGGAGCTGCTGATAAAGATCGAATTCCTTCTGCGCCCGATCCTTTTGCCCAACGTGAACATAGTCCTGTCCCAGACGGTAATGTGCATCCGGAAGATTGGCATTCAGTTCCAGTGCACGCACATATTCCGGAATGGACCTGTCATACGCACGCTGGTCAGCGTAGAGATTGCCTAGCTGCATGTGGGCTTCCGGAAGAGTCTCATCAAGCGCGATGGACTTTTGCAGCAGGGCCTCTATCTCGTGTAGATCCAGGCTGGTGTCAGCCGCCCGCTTTCCCTTCCACAAACTCATCGCGTAGTAATACTGAGCCAACGCATTGTGGGGCTGAAGGTCGGAATATCGCCGGAATCTCTCGATGACCTCTTCCGCCTGGTTTGGTGAGCTGTCGTAGGCTTTGGAGAGAAAGAGGTAGCAGCGCGGGTCGGAAGGGTTGAGGTCGGCGGCCGCGAGCAGAGCCTTGACCGCCTCGTCATACTTGCCCCTTGAGTACAGCGCCATTCCCAGTCCGATCATGATCCGTGGCGAATTCGGATAATGCTGGGCAGCGTACTGAAAGACATCGATGGCAGGTTCATATGTCCTGTGGAGAAGAAGCTCGCTTCCCCAATCAAACAAATTCTCCTCGGACGGATCCATGTGAGCAGCGGTCTCGAACTCATTCGCCGCCGCTACAAATTTTCCATCTTTCTCCTCGATCTCGCCCAGCAGGTTGTGCAGTTCCGCCGTGTTCTTTTGTTGCACGACTGTGTGGACAAGCTGCCTCGCCTCGCCCAGCCGTCCCGTAAGAAAATAGGCCATCGCCAGATCGTAGCCGTTGTCGTAGGAGGAAGAATTAATTCGCTGCGCCTGCTCGAGGAGAGGAACTGCTTCCGTGATTTTTCCGGATTGAATGTAGAACTCACCCAGGTTGTGGTTGGCGTCAAAATCCCGCGGCTCCAGCGCTAACGCCTTTCGAAACTGTTCCCCAGCCAAATCGGACTTTCCTAAATGAGAGAGGCTTGCCGCCAGATTCGTTCGGGCAGCGGCTGAATCCGGTTTCAGCCGGACTGCGATTTCGAGGTGTTCCAGAGCTTTCGCATCCTGCGATTGGGCAGCGTAGACCAGCCCCAGAAGCTCGTGAACTTCAAAGCTCTGCGATGCATAGGGTAAGAGTTTCTCGAGTTGGGAAGCTGCTTCGGCGAACCGTCCTGCGTCATATTGTGCTACCGCAGATTGAAACTGGCGGTCCAGCTTCTGGTTCTGATCGTCTTCGGCTGCCGCAAACGCCGCACAAACCAGCAGAACACAAAAAAACACGAGCCGAAACCGAGGCCCCTTGCTCACAAATCCACCTCTGTCATCATCGCGTGAGCGAAGCGCGATAGCATTTCTCCGAAGGTGTACACCGAAGCGACGACCCCAAGTCGCCTTTTCCTTTCAGAAAAGACCACCTGGCACACCATATCAGAAGTCCCAACAATCGAAGAAATGTCTTACGCAGAAGAATGCCCCGGAAGGTCACCTGGTGACTGTGACTTCCCGGGGCGTCTTCATCTTAAACCTTAGAAAAATACCTTCAGGGCAAATTGAATCTCTCGCGAATCGCCGCGAGTCGCTCCAATCTGACCGAAGGCGGGGTTGGTGAAGTTGCCCGAATTGGAGATCGCGACCACGCCGTTGCCACCGAAGTTAGGCGCGTTGAAATTCGGGTGATTGAAGATGTTGAAGAATTCGGCCCGGAACTGCATCGAGAAGCGCTCGGTAAGTTGGAAACCCTTGAACGTCGAGAAGTCGAACGCCTTGAGTGGCGGCCCCTCGACCGTCGCCGGACCGCCGCCCAAAACGGCAGAGCCGGTCAAAGGTACGCATCCTGATGGAGAATCAGGTATTGGACCGTTGGGACCCAACTGGCAAGGTTGCTCGAAGGCCTTCGGATTCCCAAACCAGAATGGCCTGCCCGCCGTGCCTGGAGCGGTACTGATGCGAATGCCAAGGTTCTGGGGCTGCCCAGGGACCTTGATATCGTTGCAGTTCGTTCCTGCGGTGGTTGAGGTTGGACAACTGAGGCTGATGGGTTGGCCCCCCTGAAGGGTCGCGATCCAGTTGATGCCCCACCCTCCAAGCAACGCATTTGTAATCCCGCCGGTGTTCAGGAAGTGCTGGCCCTTACCGATTGGGAGCAGGTATCCGCCACTGAAATGGAATACATTGCGGATATCGAAATCGGCCAGACCCCGATCAAAGCTGGGACCAAGCCCCGGCACCTGCGGCGCGCGGTATCCGTTTAGGCTGCCACCGTTCAGCAGGTCGCCGGCATCCGAAAACGTCTTTGACCAGGTATATGTTAATAGGAAATTCAGCCCGTTCGCGAACCGCTGTTCAACCCTGGTTTGCAAACCGTTGTAAATGCTGTCTCCCACCGTTGCATGGAAACTCGAGTTTTGCCCGAAATCCGGAAAGGGGAGGAAGGAGCCGTTCAGGAAAGGACCTCCTGGACCGGCTGTGAGGTTGGTGCCCGTGGGCAGAATCTGGGTCACATTGTTGGTGCCGACACCCGTCTGAAGGTGATTGGCATCTGTAAGCACATACGCGATCTGCCAGGTCATGGAGCTTGTCAGCGCCTGTTCGATGCTGGCGTTAACCGCCAGCGTGCGAGGAGTCTGGTAAGCGAACTGAAGTCCCTGCAACCCCAGACCCGCGGCGTTCACCTGACCGGGCGAGAATTGTATGCAGGAGAAACCAGACTCAAAGCTCGCGGTCCCACCCGGCCCCGCCGTCGGACACCCATTAAACGGGGTGTTGAAACTGACCGGTGCGACGTAAGTGGGCGGACCCCCTGTAGGTACGCGGGAAACAAAGCTGAAGTTGTAGACGAAGGGATAATTCTCGCCGATATTGGGCCCGTATCCCTGATTCTCAAAGGAGTTGAAAAAGAGGCCCAAGCCACCACGCACCACTAACTTGGGGTTGACTTGATATGCGAAGCCTACGCGCGGGGAAAAATTAGCCCTCTGTGTTTGTACCAGTCCCTGCCCGAATTTGTTCGTAAATTCAATAGCAATTCCATCCCTGGCTGCTAGATCGACAAACCCGTTACCAGCAAGGGACGGATTATCGGCGGTCGAAGACAAGGTCCTGGGGGCCTTCCCGGTCGCAGGGATCAGATAGGTCGGATTGTTGTTAGGAGGTCCGCTGGGAACAAAGTTGGCCTGACCGCCGTTGGTTTCCTGAATCGGCCCAAAGTAGTCATAGCGCAGGCCGAGATTGATCGTCAGCCTGGGATTTATCTTCCAGTCGTCCTGGAAGTACGCCGCGAAGTAGTTCTTTAAGTCATAGGTCTTGCTAATATTGGAGGCATATACCTGGTCGGAGCCTCCATTGTAATTAATTCCATTCGCAACAGTGGCCGCTTGCGCCGGTATCAGGAATTGCGCGATGCCCGTCGTGCTGCCGTTGTTATTCGGAACATCCGTGAAGCTGCCGTTATAGTCGAATTGACCGCGCGACCATGCCGGCTGCAGCGTCGAGAACCTTACTTTCTGGTATTCAATACCCATCTTGAAGTTGTGACTGCCGTAAATCTTCGTAAAGTCGTCGACAATCTGGAGAGTCTGGCTGGTTTCGTCCGAGGGCAGGAAATTATTGCTACCCAAAGTCGATAGCCCGCCAAATCCGAAGGCCGGGAGGCCGCCGTTTTCCGATACCTGCGGGATGCCCGCAATTCCGTATTGCTCCGGAATACCCAACTGGCCACCCAGGGGGCCGAATCGCGTGGTGTGCAGGTGGTTGAACCCAACGCGAGCTACGTTGACCACGCTCGGCGTAAACACATGGGTCCATGCGAAGACAGACGCCTGGGATTTCGCCGTCTGGACGCCGTCCTGGAAGGCCCCGCCGTCCGCTACGCCTCCGAAGGGACCCGGAAAAAATTCTGGGTTATCCACATAGCTGTAACGCAAGAACATCTGGTCTTTGGTGGATAGATTGTAATCGCCTCGGATATCAAAGGCATTGCGATTCTGGGTTGTCTCCGGGCTTGATGCAAAGTTGGACGAGACCCCCGCGGTGGTCGGCGCCGGAAAGAGATTTAATAGCTTGACGGCGTTCGGATCCACCCGTCCGCCGGGAAGTATATTGACGCCCGGGCAGCCGGCTAGCGAAATAGTTGTCGGCGAGGCGCAGGTGGAAAGGCCGAACGGATCGCGAACATAGCCGACGGTGCCGGCCGGGGCGGAGCCGGTGATGGGAGCGGTAAGGCCAGTTACAGGATCGACCGCGCCCGCGGTGACAGCCCGCGTTGTCGCAGGATCCAGGACCGTACCGACCGCAATCGAACGCCCCAAGGCGTCGGTTCGCGGTGTTCCCCCGGCATTTGCGGCGGCTATATCCTGGAGATTGGTGTAACCCGAGTTGCGCTGCGCCAGGGTAGGCACGGCAAGCCCGGAAAAGGTAGTCCCTTGCGCACGCCGCAGTCCTTCATAATCGCCAAAAATGAAGAGCTTGTCCTTGATGATCGGACCGCCGGCGGCAACTCCAAACTGGTTCTGGCGGAAGCCGCCTTTGGGGATGCCCGCATTGTTTTCAAACCACTCCGGGGCGTCGAGGACGCTATTCCGGAAAAACTCCCAGACGGTGCCATGGAGTTGGTTTGTGCCGGATTTGATCGTGGCGTTGAGAACGGCGCCGGCAGCACGGCCTAGCTGGGCGCTGTAGTTCGAGGTCTGAACGTTGAACTCCGAGATCGCGTCGACTGGAGGAAGAACGACAAAGTTTGTTCCGTTCAGGAAATCGACGGCGTTGGAATTGTTGTCGATACCATCCAGCAGGTAGTTGTTTTGCGCCGGGCGCAGACCGTTGGCGGTAAATGCGCCTGAGGCCTGATTACCGCGTGTGTCGTTCTGCGGCGTATTCACGCCAGCGCCCAGCTGGGCGAGGAAGGTAAAGTTGCGCCCATTCAAGGGCAGGCTGTTAATGCTGTGCTCCGTGACCACTTGCCCGACGGACGCGTCCTGGGTCTGCAGCTGCGGCGCCGTGGCGGTCACCTCGACGGTTTGAGTCGCCGAACCGGGCTTCAGCTGGATATTGACCTGCAGGATCTGGTTCACACTCACCTGCAAATTCTGCTGGGTTGTCGTAGCGAAACCAGGAGCGCTGGCCGTGACAGAGTAATGTCCGATTTTGACTGGCGCGAAGGTGTATTCACCACTGCCGCTGGCGGCCTTCTCGAGGGTCAAGCCTGTGTCGGTACTCAAGAGGGTCACTTTGGCGTTGGGAACTACCGCACCGGTGGGATCCTGAATGACTCCGGTGACGGATCCTTCATCTACCTGGGCGAATAGTCGCGGAGTTTGAAGCAGAAGAAAGCACAAACATGTAAGGGTTATGTAGCCCAAGGATCTAAACCAACTTGCGGCATTGCGATCACGGCCCATCTGAATAACCTCCCATTTTGTTACGCCATCGTCCTTGCGTTGTGGCGAAACTGGCGGTGTAAGTTGAGTAACCGATTACATTGCAGCTTAGGAAAACGGTTACATCACTAACCGGAGCCAAATTAGTACAGACAATTGACCTTTGTCAACCAAAAGATGGAGGTTTTTTCAGCCGAAGGGTGGAGATGGTTATTTGGGTTGCAACGGACGTCTCTCAAGGGGTGAGTTGGAGCTTCGGCTTACATGATTTTGGGCTGAATCTGGCCCGGGTGTTAGCATGACAGGTACCTATCCGGCCCATACGGAACTCTTAAGGATGTCGCGTAACAAAAACGAAAATCAACCCCTTTCCCGACGGGCGCTCCTTAAGAGCATGGGGTTGGCTCCCCTGCTTCTCCGTCCGGCGCCTTTCTACGGATTCTCATTTCTGATCGGAGGCGCTGCGTTTCCGCCCTATCAAAATCCCCCCTTCACTTTCTCCGATGTTCGCCTGACGCCCCACTATCCGAAGAAATCTCCTTTGGAAGACATCCTCCGCCTGGTCGCTCCGGGTTCTGATGAGTACGTTACTGAGAAATACGCCTTTGAAATTCAGTCGCTCCTCCATCAATGGAGCCGCGCCCTCAAAGCATCGGCCAAAGATCATGCGGCCCTGACGAAGTCACTGGAGCCGTTGATCGACTCGTCGATGGAAGCCTCTCCGCTGGTCACGGCCAAGGAAATCCCGCTGCGTACTGGAGACGGGATCGACATCGTGAGAAGACAGTTTGCCGCCAATGTGGTTTCCGGACGCGACCGATTTCTCCAGGAGGTCCAGACTTGGCTAGGGCCCGTGTCGCGGGTGGAGACCGCGGAATTCGAAATCACCCGTATCGAAGAAATTGCCAGCGCACCACTAAGGGTTCGCGCGGATATCCGCTATGACATCGTCGCTACGCGGAATGATGACCGGCGCGAGGAGCGGGTTGGATCCTGGCGCACAGAGTGGTCGCGCGACGAATCGGCGTCGTGGAAAGCTCGGCGGTGGGAGGCCAGAGAAGAAACATTGAGCGCCACGCATGGGCCCATGTTTATCGACGTAACCTCCCAGGCTCTCGGTGGAGCGGAATCGTACACGAAGCAGATGCAGCGCGGCTCCGATTATTGGCGTACGGTTCTGGATGGCGCATGCGGCATTGACGTTTACGGTAACAATGGCCTAGCGGCGGGCGATTTCGACAATGATGGCTTCGACGATCTCTATGTCTGTCAGCCGGCGGGACTGCCGAACCGGCTCTACCGCAATCGGGGCGACGGGACCTTTGAAGACGTAACGGAAAAGGCCGGAGTTGGTGTACTCGACAACACCGCGTGCGCGCTGTTCGCCGACTTTGAGAACAGGGGACGTCAGGATCTTCTTGTTGTTTGCGGCACTGGTCCTCTGCTCTTCCTGAATCAAGGGAACGGGACTTTTACTCTCAAGCGCGATGCCTTCAAATTTGAGCGTCCTCCTCAAGGATCGTTCACGCATGCGGCCGTAGCCGATTACGATCGCGACGGACGTCTCGACATTTACTTCTGCCTGTACAGCTACTACCTGGGCCTCGATCAGTATCACTACCCAGTGCCCTATTTCGATGCCCGGAATGGTCCGCCGAATTTCCTGCTGCACAACGAGGGGAATGCGACTTTTGTAGACAGTACCGAAGCGGCAGGATTGAATGCCGAGAACGACCGCTACAGTTTCGCTTGCGCCTGGGGCGACTCCAATTCGGATGGTTTGCCCGACCTTTACGTGGCCAACGATTTCGGGCGCCCTAATCTATATCGCAACAACGGTAATGGAACGTTCACCGCAGTCTCCAGCGAGGCCCACATTGACGATGCGGGAGCCGGAATGAGCGCATGCTGGTCTGATTTCGATAACGACGGAAATCAAGATATCTATGTCGCCAACATGTGGTCCTCGGCGGGTCAAAGAGTTTCACAGCAAAAGCGCTTTCACGAAAATGCTCCGGACAATGTCCGCGCGCTTTATCAGGGGCATGCGCGCGGCAATGCGCTCTATCGAAACCAGGGAAACGGGAAGTTTCAAAACATCAGCCAACAGGCCGGAGTTGAAATGGGCCGTTGGTCCTGGTCCTCGGATTTCTGGGATTTCGATCATGATGGCTACCCCGACCTCTACGTCGCCAATGGGTACATTTCCGCGCCCGACAGGAGCGACCTTGCCCTGAGCGACCCGGACCGGAGCGGCCTGGCAAGTTTTTTCTGGCGGCAGGTAGTAGCAAAATCACCCGAGGACTCTACGCCCTCGTTGGCCTACGAGCATGGATGGAATGCCATCAACGAACTGATCCGGTCGGACAATTCATGGAATGGCTATGAGAGAAATGTCATGTTCGCGAACAATCGTGATGGCACATTTACCGAGGTCTCGGGTACGGTGGGGTTGGACTTTCCTGAGGACAGCCGCTCCTTTGTTCTCGCCGATCTCGACCATGATGGACGGTTAGAGGTAATCCTCAAAAACCGGAATGCCCCGCAACTACGGATTTTGCACAACGTGATGAAGGATCTCGGCCACTCGGTCGCCTTCCGCTTACGCGGGCAAAAAAGTAATCGCGATGCCATCGGAACGGCAATCACCGTCGAAGCGGGGACCCTTCGCCAGACAAAGTATCTGCAGGCTGGGTCCGGGTTCCTGGCCCAGCACTCCAAGGAAATATTTTTTGGAGTTGGAAAGCACGAAGGGACACTCCATGCCACTATCCGATGGCCCAGCGGGCTCGCTCAGGAATTCAAAGATCTACCCGTAAATCACCGGATCGAAATTGAAGAGGGTTCCGCTGCATTTGTGGCCAAGCCCTTCGCCGCACCAGGCGCAGCTTTCTGGACCGGCGGACAACCGCCGGCCTTAGAACCGTTGCCTTCCCAAATAGACACCTGGCTCATTGAACCTTTAAAGGCACCCGAGTTTTCCCTGCCCGATCTTGCGGGCAACATGCGCGACCTCCGGAAGTTACAGGGCGGCATTGTGCTTCTCAACTTCTGGGCGACAACGGCACCGCTCTGCCGCGACCAGCTGAGACTTCTCCATCAGCACCGGTCAGCGCTTACCACCAACCAGACGAGTATCCTGGCGATCAACGTCGACGATGCGGCCGCAATGGCTGTCGCTCGCTCGTTCGCTGCGCAGCAAGCGTTTTCCTTCCCCGTCGTTTTTGCGACGGAAGATGTGGCCGGCATCTACAACATCATCTATCGTTATCTCTTCGACCGTCGCCGGGACCTCGCCATTCCCACCTCTTTCCTGCTGGACAGAGAAGGCATGGTCGTCAAGGTGTATCAGGGGAAGATCGATCCCCAGCGCCTGGTGGAGGATGTCCGATCTGTCCCAACTTCGGCAGCCGATCGCATGCAAAAAGCAATTCCGTTGGGCGGCCTGCTCCACCATGGCGAGTTTCAGCGCAATGACTTTACCTACGGCGTGGCCATGTTCCAGCACGGTTACCTGGACCAAGCGGCGGAGTCCTTTCAACAGGTCATCGCGGCGAAGCCCGACGACCCCGAAGGGTATTACAACCTGGGCACCCTCGAGCTCCGGCGGAATAATTTTCCTGAGGCACGCCGCTATCTTGAGCAGACTTTAAAGCTGAAACCGAACTATCCCGAGGCGTGGAACAATCTCGGAATGATGGCCGCTCAGCAGGGTCACGCCGAGGAAGCCGTCCGGGACTTTCAGCAGTCGGTGCTCCTGAGACCCGGCTATGCCACCGCCCTCCTGAACCTGGGAAATGTCTATCGGCGGCAGGGGTCTTTTGACAAGGCGCAGGAATGCTTGAGTCGCGCGCTCGAAATTCAACCCGATGATCCTGAAATCAATTACAGCCTCGGAATGTTCTACGCCCAGCAAAGCCAGACGCAGCGTGCTTCGGACTATTTGCAGAAAGCGATCGATCTGCGTCCAGACTATCCCGAAGCCTTGAACAACCTTGGCGTCCTCTTTGTACGAGGGCAGGATTACACGAAGGCGGAGGAGCAATTCAAGACTTGCATCCGCGTTGCCCCAAACTTTGATCAGTCCTATCTCAATCTTGCCCGTCTTTATGCGATGCGCGGGGACCGGGAAAAAGCGAGAGAATCGGTGCAGGAACTGCTGCGCTTGCAGCCCCAGAACCCCGGCGCCCGGCAGGCCATGGAAATGCTACAATGAGCCACTTGATCGCCATTCGACGCAGTCTTTCGCAAATGGTCAGTCGTGTTTCACATCGGCATCTGGCCAGCTATGCGATGGGGTGGTCGGGTGCAAGCGGTGCCGTCACACTGTTTGTAATTCTCTCTTTTTCCCCGGCTTTCGCGTCCCACCAGCAATCTTCTCCTTCACAGAAAAAAGGTCAGGATTCAACTGCCTCCCCAAGTCTGCAGGAAGCGGAAACGCTGCTTCAGCAAGGTCATCTCGACCAGGCCAAAGTCAAGATACAAGAGGAGCTCCAACGGAATCCTTCCAGCATTGAGGGTTACAACCTGTTGGGGATCGTCGAGAGCAACGAACAGGACTATCCGAATGCGCTTGCGGCATTCCAGAACGCTCTGAAACTTGCCCCCAACTCCACCAAAACTCACAACAACCTGGGAAATGCTTACGTCGCCCAGAAGAGACTCGATCTGGCGGAGAAAGAATTCCGAACTGCCTTGCGTCTTGACCCTGCAAATCGCGATGGGAATTACAACCTGGGCGTACTTCTGATGGCCAAGGGATCGCCTGCTGAAGCTATCCCGCACTTTGAACGCATACGTCCGGCAAATCTCGAGACCAGCTTCAACCTGATCCATGCTTACTTCCAGAGCAAACGCACCGCGGAAGCGTTGCGCATGGCAACGGAGCTTTCTGAACAGAATAAAGACAACGTCCAGGTGCATTTCTCCCTTGGCCTGCTGCTGGCGTCTGAAAAGCAGTACAAGCCCGCCCAGCTCGAACTCCAGAAGGCTGACGTGCTGCAGCCGGGAACCTTCGAGATTCCCTATAACCTCGGACAGGCCTTTCTTCGCAACGGCGAATATCCCAATGCGGAACTCGCATTGACCCGGGCGGTAAGGTTGAAACCCGAGTCCCCGGAGACGCTCTATTTGCTGGCGCAGGTTTACGTGGATGAGTCGCGACCGCTGGACGCCCTGGATTTACTGGTCCGCGCGCACAAAATAGCGCCAGAGAATATAGACATCATCTTCCTCATGGCCCAGGTCAGCATCTCTCAGCACTATTACGAGGATGCGATACCGCTTCTGGAATCGGGTCTTAAGATCGCTCCGCGGCGGCCCGACCTATTGGCCACCCTAGGCGAGAGCTATTTCATGTCCGGCAAGGTCGCGAAGGCCGTCGACGAATTCAAGAAACTGATCGAGGTCGAGCCTTCGGCGCGCTCATACGCCTTTCTCGGACTTTCCTATCGGGATCTGGGGCGGTTCGATGAGGCGAAGCAGTATTTTCAGCAAGGGCTCAAGCAGGATCCTCACAACAGCGCCTGCCTGTACAACCTGGGTTTTATCGCCGAGCGGCAGGGAGATGCCGCGGCCGCCGAAGGCATGTTTCAGGAAGTTTTGCGCATCAACCCAGACTATCCCGATGCGCTCCTGGAGCTGGCCAGCCTCCGAATGGTGAGCAGGAAGCTTCCAGAGGCGGCGGAGCTGCTCAGGAAATATGTCAAAGTCGCTCGCAACCCGGCTACCGGGTATTACAAGCTCGCGATGGTGGAGAGAAGTTTGCACGATACCGACGCCGCCAATCGAGACCTGAACATATTTCAGACGCTCTCCAAAGATGCTTCCGCTGGTCCATATCCCTACGAGCACCTTTTTGACTATGTCGATAACCGCTCAAAACTTGATTCTCAAGCCCGCGATCAACTGGATATCGCCGAGCTCACCGATGAGACCAAGAAGCATCCCGATCAGCCTGAAAATTTATACCTGTTAGCTGAGGCTTACTTGAAAGCCGGAAAAGTGGAAGAGGCCAGAAGCACGATCGCGCAGCTCGACCAGATTAGCTCGATCGATTACCGGACACTGACCGGAGTCGGTGTGCTGCTCGCCCGTTACCATTTGTATGACGATGCCATCCGGCAGTTTCAGGCTGTACTGCAGACCAATCCAGCCTCGGACGAAGTGAAATTCGACCTTGCGGACGCTTACTTCCGGAAGCGTCTTTATTCCCAGGCGCTCGATGTTGCCGGGCAGGTTTCAGAAGAAGGCCGTAAAGACGATGCCTACCTCGCTTTGCTCGGAGATATCTACGCTCATCTCGGCGACATGGCGCAAGCCAAAGAGATTTACCTGAACGCCATCAGTCGCAACCCAGACAATGATCAGGGCTATCTCTCGCTTTCACTGCTACAGTTTCGCGCGAATGACGTCGCAGGCGCGAAGCAGACGCTGCTGAAAGGTCAGACCCGCATCCCCGGCTCCGGAAAAATTCTTTGGGGCTTGGGAATCGCCTCAGCGCTGGAGGGAAACACCGCGGAGGCCGCGCAGCAATTCGAGCGCGCCGTGGATATGCTTCCGGAATGGCCGGGCAGCTATTCAACCCTGGGTGTTTTCTACTTTCAAACGGGGCAGATCGACAAGGCCAAAGAAGTCTTGAACCGTTTCAAGAACAGCAATGCAAAAGGCGGTTTGGACGTGAACCGGATTGAACAAACCCTGGCGCAGGCTCCGGCGACTGCTCCGGCCGGCGATCAACCGATGTCGATGGCGAACCGGGAGCAGTTTCTTCAGATCGCGCTGTCGCTCGCGGATAGGACGCTCTGAGTACCTTGCGGCAATCGGAAAAAAGTAAGCGCTTTGCGTATCGAAGATGGCGCGGCGCCAGATTCAGCACAGTGATCCTGCTGATTGTCATCCTTGCTGTATCCAGCCATCGGAGCGCTGGCGCTCAGCAGGCTGCGAAAGCATCGGAGATTGCAAAAGCACAGGAGTCCGAGAAGGCGCAGGACGCTCCCATCACTGTCCGCTATACCGATATTCGCAAAGTTGCCGGAATCAACTTTCTTCAGGACTCCACGCAAACCGACCAGAAGTACTATCTCGAAACCATGGGTACGGGTGTCGGCTGGATCGACTACGACCAGGATGGACTGATGGACCTCTACTTCGTCCAGTCAGCCGCAACCGACATTTATAAACCTCCTCATCCTTTGCGCTCGGCGCTTTACCACAACAACGGTGACGGAACGTTTACCGACGTCACGGATAAAGCCGGCGTGGGAGGCGAAGGACATTATGGGCAGGGTGTGGCTGTAGGGGACTTCGACAACGACGGCTGGCCGGATCTTTACGTAACGGGTTATGGCCGCGCCGTTCTCTACCACAACAATCATGACGGAACCTTCACCGATGTCACGGCCAAGGCCGGGGTTGCGGATGACGGTCAATGGTCAACGAGTGCGGGATGGTTTGACTATGATAAAGATGGGTGGCTTGACCTCGTGGTCACCAACTACATTGAATGGACCCCCAAAAATAACCTTTGGTGTGGAGAACGCAGGCCGGGGTATCGTTCCTACTGCAATCCGAACAACTACAAAGGCGAGAAGACCAAGCTCTACCACAACAATCATGACGGCACATTCACCGACGTGAGCGACAAGTCAGGCGTTGGCAAGCCCGAGTCGAAGGGCATGGGAGTGGTTCTGGCTGACTTCAACAACGACGGCTGGCCGGACATCGCCATCGCCAACGATACCTGGCCGAATTTCCTGTTTCTGAATAATCACGACGGGACGTTCAAGGACGTATCTCTGATTTCCGGACTGGCCGTAAGCGAAGACGGGAAATACGAAGCAGGAATGGGCATCGACGCCGCGGATGTGGATGGCGACGGTTTGCTCGATGTATACATCACCCACCTTGATCTTGAATTGAACCGCCTCTACCACAACAACGGAGACGAAACTTTTACTGATGACACGTTCGCCTCCGGAATCGGCAATAAGGCAATCTTGATGAGTGGGATCGCTGCCAAGTTCATCGATTACGATAACGACGGCTGGCCCGACATTCTGCAATTGAATGGCGCCATGTTGGACAACGTGAACCTTTACCACAGCGAGGTCTCCTACAAAGAACCGTTGCTGATGTTCCGCAACCTGGGCAAAGGCCATTTCGACAAGGTTTCTGATTCTCTTGGTCCTGACTTCATGCGCCCCGTTGCAGGGCGTGGCCTTGCTACGGCTGACTTTGACAACGATGGCGACATCGACATCGCTGTCAATGTACGCGGCGATTATCCGGAACTCCTGCGCAACGATGGAGGCAATGCCAATCACTGGCTGGAGGTCTTGTTGATCGGCACAAAATCCAACCGCGACGGCACCGGTTCTGTACTGAAGCTAACCTCGGAAGGATTTGCGCAGGTCAAGCAGGCAGTGGGCGGAACAAGCTATATGTCGGCCAGCGATCCGCGCATTCATTTTGGCCTCGGCAAGCGATCCAAAATTGATTCCCTGGTCATCACATGGCCGAGCGGACAGGTGGACCAGCTGACGAATGTGGCGGTGGATCAGATCATCGCCGTCAAGGAAGGCGCAGGAATCGTTCCGCATCCGTTTCCGAAAGTGCGGAGCAAATGAAGCGGAGCACTGCACTTGTATAGGATCTCTCGGTAGTTGGTTCGAACCAGCGTCGGGAAGAGCAAGTGTCCCAGATACCCGTTTTACATCCACACGGACACTCGGGTTTCCTGTGAGCTCCTGCTTATGCCCTCAAATCAGGACGGAAACTCGAATTCTTGCCTTTCGACTTGTCCATCGCGTCAAGGTCGGGCAGATTGTTGAAACCACTCGTAGAACTCGCGATCAAACGTGTAGTGCTTTTGGAAATCAAGTGTAGGCAGCCGGTCATCATTCGGCTCCAGCTTCAGATAACGGATGCTACCGGACTCATAGCTGTTCACAAAATATTCCCGTCGTCCTCGAATTCCTTCAAAAGGCAGCCTTTTTCGGCCCAGTG
>JBAVYX010000057.1:0-31628 GCA_049588475.1 Silvibacterium sp.
GGTATTGCATCCCTCCGCTGAATTTGATTTGGTACTCGGCGCGTGATTTGCGGGAATACCAGGAAATCGGTACGGATGCCAGATAGTATTGCTGCGGGCTGAAGTATCCGCCCTGCCCAAAGGAGAAGAAATTCAAGTTTTTGTCATAGTGCATAGCCGTGGCGTTCACACCAAGGGTCAGTCCTCGCACAACTTGCCAATATAGTCCGGCATTTCCTGCCGCGCTCCAGTTATTGGGCACGTGCAGTCCCTGGATAAACGAAAAGTTAACCGACGCGTATTGGCCAATGGGTTTATAGAGGTCGCCGGATGCGGGTGCAGAATCGAATCTTGAAGTCACGGTGTTGGAGACAACGCCTCCCCATCGAATGCCGGTGACTGGGTCGTGGGCACCGGCGTATGAGAGCAAGCTGTCCTTGACGCTATCGCGTACACCGAGAAGTGTGAACCAACCATTGTGGGGTTGAAAGCGTACCCCGCCGATCAGATTGTGAACCGGGAATCCATGGGGAGAGGTTCCCACCGCCAATCCGAAGGTCTTGGTAGACAATTCGGCGAATCCGCTATAACCGAAGCTAGACTGCGCGCCGAACGTTGTTTTTGCCGGCAGCCTCCCAAACATTAAACTCGAACTTCCGTTGGGAGTTCCCGCGTTGGCATAGACGGCGTGTCCTTCTATTCCAAATCGCACCCGGTCGGAGGTTGTATACGCCGCTCCCACCAGCGTATCCGCGATAATAAGTTGATCAAACCCCGGGTTCCCCACTCTTCCTGACCCGGTTGCGCCTGTGCTAATCAGAGGAGTATTGCGGTTTGCCACTACTTCGGCCTCGTCTCGCATCTCCTGTTCCTGTTCTGTTCTCTGGGCCTCACCGGCTGAATTCTGATCGCCGCTTTCCTGGTCCGCTAAACTCTCGTTGCGTGAGACCGTGAGTACCAGATTGATGGGCTGGACGCGCCCATTGCTGGCGGCCATGCGTGTTCCCTGTGCCCTGCATGGCAGAGCCGACTGCAAGGCGTTCGGCACTGGGCCGGAGCCATCGTGAACGGCGAAAAAGTTTCCGCCTCCGGCATCCGCCGGGGGGTTCGGCAACGCGAGGGCTTTCGTCTGAGACTCTGACGCGCCCTCCTCGTGCATGGCCAACAGGGCCGACCTCAATTCGCGCTCACCTGCGTCGTAGTTTCCGCGCGCGATATCCTGTCTGGCTTTCATGTGTATCAGTTCCGGATCGTTTGGAAAATTAATAAGCCCCAGGCGCAGGAAATGGCCGGCCAGGTCAGGCTGGTGCGCGGAGAGGGCAACTCCGGCCGCTATTCGGTAGTCTCCCGTCAGGGCGCCCGCCATCCCCCATGATCGGAAGACCTCGAGTGCCTCCTGGTTTTCATGCCGCTTCAGATAGAGTGAGGCCAAGGTGTAATGGATATTTCGATCGCCGGGATACTCGTGTGCTGCATCGGCGAGAATCGAAATGCCAGCTTGCGGGTTTGTCTCGAAAGCGCGTTCGGCGCGGCGAACACTAAAGGTGGAATAGAGCTCTTTAATCGCGTCGCGCTGTTTTGCGGTGAGGTCAATCCGCCTTTTGTCATTGAACAGGAGATTACCGAGACCCGGCTCGTCCAGTGAAACGACCAGCATGGTCCAGGCCAGCTGGATGTCCAGATCGACAGGCGGATCTTGGCGCTGGGTTGTATAGCGTGAACGTGCAGCCTGCAGGAGTGGAAGAGCGTCCTCAGGCTGGCCCGTGATGGAGTACGCGCTCGCCTCAAGGATGAGGAAGCTTGGGTCAGTTTCAAGTTGCCTGCGGACCCCGGCTGGAATGCTGGGAATCTCAGCCACCAGCTTCCGGTCGGCTCGTTGTTGGTGCAGCGCAACCAGAAAGCCGCGCCAGGCGCCAGCGGAATTCATATCTTTCTGGATGATGTCCCGATAAAGGTTCTGCGCATCGCCGAAATTGCGTTTGCGCATCCAGATGTCCGCCAGTTGGAGCCGCGTGCCTGCCGCAGGCGGACGTCCTGCCATTTGGTCCAAAGCGAGCGAGCGGTTCAGGAAATCCTCCGCGTCCTGACATCGTCCTTGGGTCGAGTAGAGGACAGCTACGGAGTTAAGAAACCCCGCGTGTTTCAGAGCCAGATCGTAGGAACTCTGGGGCATGGAGCGCACCGCCGTTATGGCCTTAGAGAAATCGCCGGTGCGCGTATATGCCCCGACCAAGCCTTCCCACCCGCTCGGATTATCAGGATGGATCAGTGTTGTGTTCCTATAGATCTCGATGGCACGTCCTGTTTCATTTCGATCCATAAATGTGCCGGCTATGTGAAGACGAAAGCTGAGTGCGTCGTCGCTGTCGGAGTTCCTCGCGATCTCCAAAGCGCGGCGCAGCAATTGATCGCCTTCGTTGGACTGATTTGCCTCATAGTGGACAAGCGCCATTTCGGAGAGATAGTCGGAACGGGCCTCGATCCGCTGCTTTACGCCTGAAGGAATTTGCTGGGAAGTCAAGATGGCACCTTGCAGCTCTCCCCCCTCCACCTGTGCCTGAATGAGGGCGAGCCAGCCTGATTCGTCATTGGGATTTGCCGCGGTGAGCCCTGCGTATATCTTCACGGCCGCAGGGTAGTCGCCGGAATGTTCGGATGCATTGGCCAATCCCACCAGCGCGTCTCTATTATCGGGATCCAGCAAGAGAGCACCCTGATATCCGGCAATCGCATCCTTGGGCCGATCGTGATTCAGGGCCTCTGCCGCCTGGCTCATGACACCCCAGAATTTCGCGTTGTGATAACCTTCGTCGACATCCTTTCGAGCAGGATCCAGTCTGCGCGCCTCGGCAAAGAGTTTCTCAGCGTCGTCGAATTTTCCCACGTTTAACCACGCGAATCCCAGCCCAGCGATTGCGTCAGTGTTGGTTGGTGCTTGATCCAATACCTGTTGGAACTTCGGTGCGGCCTCGGCAAATCTGCGTTCACGCAACAGAGCATTCGCCATCCCCAACAAGGCTCCGTTGTCCTTGGGGCGCAAAGTCAGCGCTTCCTTATAGGCCATGATGGCGGCATCCGTCTGGTTCTGTTGTTGAGCTGCGGTTCCACGCTCGATCACCAGCCAGAATCTCGCGGCATCGTACCCGTCGCGAACATCCTGTCGTTGCGGAGCCAAAGCGCGCGCACGATCAAAAAGGCTCAGAGCTTCGCTAAAACTCTTTTGGTTGAGGCGAACATAGCCAAGTCCGGTCATGGCATTTACATCATTGGGTGACTGGTGGAGAACCTTGTTAAAGCTGGCGGCCGCTGTCTCCGTGTCTTTGCTCCGAAGCGCCTTGAAGCCGCGCACTTTATCGGCATCGGCAATATCCTCCTGCTGTTTGGCACGAAAGGCCGCTGCGATTGACTGTAACTCTGGGTCTGCATAGCGTTGAAGATACGTTTCAATTGGGATCAGTGCATCCGGGTTTTCCTTCTCCCACAGCAATGCCTGCCGCCACAGAACCCGAGCTTGCTCAACCATGCCAGGATCCTTGATCGACTCGAACAGACGGAGCCCCTCCATGCGCGTGTTGGGATGGTAGGTAAGCACGGAGGCGAGCCACAGGCGATACGCTTCCTGGTTCGGATTTGTGGCGCAGAGTTGGCGGAGCTGGGAGATCGCCTCTTCCCTGCCGCCGGAGCTGGCGGCTTCAGTTTCATAGAACGGTTCGGCCCACCGGCCCAGCGGCGGCTGCTGGCCGCCAAGAACCTCGCGATAGATCTTCATGGCTTCGTCTGGCTTGTGTTGCATCGCGAGTCGCCCTGCCTCGTCGAGCCGATTGCGCTCTTCGGGCGTGAACACACGCAACTGCTCGACCGCAGCGATCTGGGGATCGCGAGGATTAATCCTGCGCAGGCGATCGAGGTAGGAACGTTCTTCGTCGGTGTGGCCGTTCAGTTTGGCGTTACGGGCCAGACCAGCAATGGCTTCCGTCTGATTGGGATCCGCCAGCAGAACCTTGCGCCAGTTCTCAACCGCCAGCTCGATGCGGCCGCGCAACTCGAGTGAGCGTGCTTTCGCGAGCAGAATGTCGACTCCGCCCACTGTCTGTGACGGTGCAGATGGAGCCAGGAGCAATACCAGCATTAACAGCAGATGGAAACGAATGAATTGTGTCATTGCGATACGCCTCGATTAGGTTCCCACGATGCCAAACGTCGCTCGGCAACGCGCTCGGTACTCCGACGCACCCAGGCCACGATCACTCCTGCGAGCAATAGGACGAGTGGCGGAATCAGCCAGTAGTTTTCGATGAGAAGAACGGTGGTGTATTGATGGCGATCGAGCTCGCCCGCGCGATAGGCCCGCGTCCCTACCAGAAAAGATGCAAACCGTCCATGGTGAGAGACAGCCACTCCGCCGTACACAGGGCCTTGGCGCTCCGAAGGTGTGATCAGCGCGCGTACGGCATCAATTGCCTTGGATGCGCCGGGAACAATGGCCACCACCAATCGGTCTGACCGCAATGGGGAAATGAAGCTTTCAACAAGCAAATCGAAGTTGGCGTCGGCGTCGAGCAAACGCCTTAACCGGCCACCATCATATTGCCGAAATGGCCATTCCGGATGCAGCAACAAAGTCCATGCCGCGCCTTCGTTTACGCGCAGATCAAGATCGGATAAAACGAGCGGCATTCTCTCCGCCCACTTCGACAACAAGGGCTGCGAATCCGCCGTGCCGATCAGAACGAGGTCTTTATCCTGCACATGGTCCAGATGGGCAGCGCCGGTAACCGTGAGCCCCGAGGCGAGCGCTCCGGTCTGGGCACCAAAGAAACCTGCCATGTCCAGCAACGTTTCATATTCGGCTGGAGTTGGAGCCCTCGGCATGATAATTGCGGTGCGACTGAGGTCAGGCCACTTTGTGAAGGGGTAACCCGCATCCGCAAACAACTCCAGACGGGGCAGCACGACGGAATGCGGAATTCCACGAAGATCGAGCGTTGAATCGCGATGAATGGCAAAGAACGGCCGCGCGCTGGGCGGCGGAGCATTGCGCTCGAAATAGAAGTCGACGGTGAGCGTATTCGTGTATGCCAGCAGACTGCCCGTCGGGAGGCGAAAAACCTCTGCCTCCTTGACCGGGCTAGAAGCCGGGTTCAGATGAATGCTATCGATATCTTTTCCATTCAGGCGCACGTGGACCACGGCGGACGATCCCTTCGGCGTTCCGCCGTGTTCGAACTTCAAAAGCAATGGAACGGATTGCCGGGCGCGCAGAAACAGGTCGGGCGGCAGGCGAAAATACAGATTGATCGAACCTGTCCCCTGCAACTTTAAGCGCTCCTCCGTTGTGTAGGAGCCGATCGCAAAAGGCTTATCAACCTGAAGCCATCGTGGAGCGTCATATGCCTGCCTCGCGGGAATCTGAATGATTGGAGTGCGGACATATGCCCCATGCGGCATATGGCTGTCGCTGGTCAGTGAGCGAGCGACCGCGAACAGATCATCGGAATGATCGCCGGTAACGATCAGTAACTTGCCATACGGGTCGCGAGGATTATCACACATCGCAAGAAGTGGACCCGGCTCCGATGGCAGCGACAGGCCGTTGAGAACACGCGAGCCGCGCAACGCAAATACAACTGCATTTCCATTGGGGAACTCACCTACGCTGACGGGAAAGTGGACACCGCGTACGTCTGAAAGCACACCGAACCACGAAGCAACGAGTGCCGCGCCGTGCAGAGTGATTTCGTCAGGGGGGTCGCCGAAGACGAGGGGCAGACTCCATGACCGTAATCCAGAAGGATCGAAGAATGGCAGCGGTACCAAAGAGAGCTCATTCGCAAGCGGCAACCTTGTTCCGCTCAAACTGATGGTGCTGTGCGGATCGAGGATTACCCACGGCCCGGGTTTCGAAGCACAAGACGTACAGGTCCCCTGAAGCTGGAAAGAGAGCGTGTTGTCGTTTGTCAACAAGTCAGTGGGCAGGGCGAACTCGGTCTGCTGCGTAGGTCCGGGGGAAAGGACGATCGATCCCACGTCTGCACCATTCAGCGTAAGTTCAAGCCGGGCTTCATTCCCACGCAGATTGGGCGTAGCGTAGTTGAGTCTCAAGGTCGCATTCGTCGTAACCTTGGTGACTGGCTCACCGAAAAAGAAGTTCAGTGACGCTCCGCTCCCCTCCAATGACAGGTCTTTGGCCTCACCTGCAATCCCCAGTTCAAAGTCATCGTGAAAGTTGGCTAGATGGATGGCGTCGGCGCGTTTCGCTTTTGTGTTCAGCCCTCGGGACTGAAGATTCGAAGATTGAGCGTGAACAGGAAGGAGGAGGCATGCGAGCAGCAGAATTGGAACGACAACGGAAGCGGCCTCGCTCTTGCGCCTCCCCGGCAGCGTATCCGGCTCGGACTCAGTGGAGGGCATCAATAGTCCGATCGGCACGATCGCCAGACCTCGTATTGCCAGCATGAAGATGACCAGTAAGCTGTGTAACGGTCGATCGCTTGGCTCCGAGGCGGACAACGATCGGCGGAATCTCCAGCGCGAATACATCAGACTTTCAATATGCCGCTCCTGCTCATCTGTGAGTTCGGGCAAGTAAAGATGTTGGCGCCTCCCGGCGGAATGCGCCACCAAGGCAGGAATCTCGCAACTCGATCTGCCGTCATCGAGGGCCAGTAGAACAGACGAGCCCTGGGCTAGTTCTAAAGATTCCTCAATCTTCACCGTCGCACTGCGGCGCGACAGGAGAACCGTGACGCCGGCAATCTGACGATCACCTTTGCACCCATAACGAGCTTCAACTTTCAACCAAGCCGGCACCCTTGCGCGCACACACGCCCCGGTTCGCAGTCGCCGGCGCTCCCATGCCGCCGAAGCTGCTACCGACAAGATCATCGTGCTGTACATCGTCCATGCAGCGTTCATGATGATCGTGTCTCGATGTGCAGGATCGGCAACGAAGCGACGCTCCGCCATCAGCAGGCCCACCACGTTCAACGCCAAAAGAATCAGGTAGGGCAAAGCGATGCGCCGGTTGAAGTAGGAAGACCGAATGATCCCGCCCTTGCTTGTAACGTTGAATCGTCCCAGGCGCGGATTGATGAGTGCCAGCAGCGTGGGGAAAAGAATGTACGGCGCCAATACGACCTCATAGATCTCGTTCCAAAACGAATAACGGTAGCGCCCTTGAATGCGTGAATTTGTCAGAGTTGAAAGGACGAGGTGAGGAAAGGCGTACGCCAGAATTGCCCATGTGTAGCCATAGATGTTCACCCTGCCAAACAAGAGGTAGACCAGGGGCACAGTCAGAAAGATCAAGCGAGGTAATGCAAATAGAAAATGGGTGGTCGCATTGAAGTAGCAAAGTCTTTGAGAAAGCGAGAGTCCGGATGCAAACAGCGGATTCTCAAGACGGAGAATCTGGGTCATGCCACGCGCCCAGCGAATGCGCTGACCGATGTGCGCGGCCAGGCTCTCGGTAGCCAACCCGGCGGCCTGCGGAATGTTGATATAAGCAGTGTTCCAACTATGCCGCTGCAAACGCACGGCGGTATGGGCATCTTCGGTCACAGTCTCTACTGCAATCCCGCCGATGTCGTCGAGCGCACTGCGCCGCAGCACCGCACACGATCCGCAGAAGAAGCTTGCATTCCAAAGATCGTTACCGTCCTGCACCAGGCGGTGAAACAGTTCGTCTTCGTTTGGGACTCTGCGGAACTGCCCCAGGTTTCGCTCAAACGGATCCGGGGAGTAGAACTGATGCGGAGTCTGCACCAGTCCAAGACGTGGGTCACGAAGAAACCAGCCCAATGTCATTTCCAGGAACGAACGTGTCGGGACGTGGTCCGAATCGAAGATAGCAACGAATTCGCCGCTCGACTTCCGCAGGGCATAATTGATGTTTCCGGCCTTGGCATGCGCGTTATCATCGCGGGCAAGGTATTCCACACCAACCTGTGCGGCAAACTCGCGGAACTCCTCTCTCCGCCCGTCGTCGAGCAATAGGACTCGCATCTTTTCGGCTGGATAGCGGATCGCCTTGGCGGCGATGACCGTGGCCCGCACCACGTGAAGGGGTTCGTTATACGTGGGTACAAGGACATCAACGGTTGGCCAATCGGCCGGGTCACCGGCCAGAGGCAGTGGAGGCCGCTTCAAGGGACGTAGAGTCTGGAAATAGCCGAGAATCAGCGTGGAGAAAGCAAAGAATTCCGCGGCCAAGAGCAGCAACACCGGAATCGTGTCCCATCGGTGGATGTGGCCCGCACATGTGATTCCTTCCCACGTCTGAATCACGCGCCAATAGCCATAGCGCAGAGTACTGAAGACAGAGACGGTCATCAGAATCATGGTTACGCTGATCGAGCGCGAACTGGTGTTCAGGAATACTCCAAGCACAATCAGCACTGCGCCAAAGATGGCTTGTTCCCGCCAGGCAAGCGGAAGGATGAGCAGCGGGACGAGCACGGCAGCCGCAGCCAAGGCCAACAGTCCTAAGAGAACCAATCCGAGGTGCGAGGTCCACTTGGATCGAGTAACAGATCCGATCATGCGGGCTACCTCAACCCATGCTATGAACGTGCGTTCGGGCGCGTCAGTGTAAATTTGCAGAAGAACTAAAAGCTCTAGCTCGCTTCGTACCTGGCTGAAAGGCGGTCAATTCTTGATGAAAACCACCGCGAGAGAGATTCCGATCAATCAGGACAAACAATGATTAAATGTCTTCCGCCTAAATACTAAAAACCAACATTTTAAGTCTTAACCGATTAAGACATAATTGAATAAAAGTCTTAACGTGCTAAGACTTGATTTGTCAAGAGGGCTCGCCTAACAGGCGGCTGCTATCGATGATTCAGGATATGTAACTTAGCTGGAGCCCAACTTCGTCGTCGCGGACGAGAACTGTCCGGACGGCTCCTACTGACGCATACTGCGGACAAGATGAGATCCGACCTTGGAGACGCCCACCTTAACTGAGCGAATTGCCCAACCGCCGAATTTCGGGATGAAACGCCACGGTGCGGAACGCTGTTTAGGGTTGGGCTGGGTTTCAGGTTGAGTCGGACCCGATACTGCCAAGACGCTACCCCGGATTCTCGGAGTGGAAGAAGTGGACCGAGCGTGTACGTGTTGAACCTTGGCTTCTGAAACCGGCAATTTTTGTCGTTGTAACACGCGCTTTGGCTCAGCATACGAGACCGGTTGAGGCTGGGCTGGAGTTTCTGAGATCACAGCTGCCGTGTATGGCGGTACCTCAATCGCGGACGAAGTGGGAGTAAAGGTGGCCTCCGGCACTAGCCTTATCGCAAGGATGAGTGAGGTCGCGGCCAGGCATGCGAACGCAGCCCTTTGGTTCGCGGAATACTGCAGTTCGGGTGGCGATACCATCGCGCGAACCCTTGTGGCGAGTAAAGATGGCGAGGAAAGAAAATCTATCGGGCCGGCGAACTCTTCTCCGGAAAGCCAACCGCTTGCCAAGGTCGTCAGGCAGGCCGCATATTCGAGGCGACATCCATCCGAGCGATCTACAGACGCTTCGTCGCAGACCAGTTCGCGATCCCAACGCAGGTGACGTCGAACACGCCACGCTGCAGGATGGAAGAAAACAAGATAACAGCCAAGAGTCGCCAGTCTGTCACAGAGATAATCCCGCCGCCGAACATGCATCAATTCGTGCCGAAGAATGCCGACGAGTTGCGGAGTCTCCAGTCGAGAAAGGAACTCGTCGGGCAGCAGGATTTTGGGGTGTCTCCACCCGGCAGCGGCAGGCGAGCGGAGGCGCGGGACGAGCCGTAATTCACACTGAGGTACTTGAATACCCGTACGAACTGATTCGAAAAGTGACGAAAGTGAATCGGAGGCAGGCCGTGAAGACCGCAAGAGAGTCCTCAATTGCCAGCATCGGGCGCAAAAACTCAGCAAGAATAAGGCGAGGACCCCCACATAAGTCCAACACAAGCCGGCCAGAATCGTCGAAAAGTGGGGTGTCAAAGCAAAATTGAACGTCCACGACCTATGTGTCTCTGAAACGCCTCGAAAGCCCTCGCTAACGGAGCCAGTTGAGGCGGACAAACGGGACAGCAGGAGCAAACCCAACCATGCTGCCACCATCCCCCCGAGAAAGACTCCCCATAGCCGAAATCGGAATTTAGGATCCCGGACGAACCGGCACAGGAGCCACAAGAGCACGTATCCAGCTGCAGACTGAAGCACATACGTGAACCACAGACTCGAAAGCGCCGATGCAGTCTCACTGCTCATATGGCTCCTGGGCTCGGCCGTGAATCCAACTTCATGTCAGCCTACGACAGCTCCTTACGTCGATTGCGGACTAATCCCTCGAGCTTGCGCAATTCTTCCCGACTGATGCGCTCATCGCTCAAGAGCTCCACGAGCAGATCCGATCGTGAGCCCGTAAAGTACCTGGCCAGCAAATGACGAATGGAGAGACTGTGGACATCACTGCGACTGATTAGTGGGTAGAAGACAAACGCCCGGCCCTCTTGTCTGTGATCCACTTCTCCCTTGCGCTCCATGATCCGTAGCCAGGCTTGAACAGTTTTGTAATTTGGAGGTGGATCTTCGCCAGATGCCAGCAAAATGTCCTCAATGGTCCCTTCGCGAATTCGCCACAGAACTTGCAACAAGCGAAGCTCTCCCGGCGTGGGGAGTTCTACCTTCTGACTTGGCCGTTTCTTTCCCATCGCTAGAGAGATTGTGCAACTAGGCTCGCATAAGATCAAGCTTTTCGCGGACCGGCCCTCGGCCAACTGCCCAAGGCGCACTGGAGATCTCCCGGTTCTCGCCCATTTTCCTTGCGGCCGACTCCTCCATGGCCGGAGGAAGCATTGGATTCTTTTTGGAAATGACGTCCCATGTGGGCTTGGTCTCCAGGCGGCAACCGTTGAAGGACGAACAACGGTTTTCGCCTGCTCGACCCGTCGTGCCGAGTGAGCGGCTGGGGCAGCAGCGGGCATGGCAGGCACAGGGCTTGAAGAAGGAATTGCCGGTGATTATGACGGCGTGCGGGATCGCCTGATACCGGGCGCAGATTGCGGAAGGCGTTGGGACACTGAAAATGCTCACGTACAGGTTCCGGACGAAATTCGCTTGCGGATCCGAGGGGACAAAATAAACGCTGAACACATTTCAGACAGATTGGAACAACCTCGGATATTCGCGAATTGAAGAGGTTATGGTGCTCAATGCACCCGTGGCAGGCGCAATTTTCCGTACTGGGCGGCATGGACTTTGGGCCGTCGCCCAGGTCCGGGACAGGGTTGTGGTGTCCGGAGGGGTCCGGGATGCTGGTCATGCGACAAGAACTAGCCGGAGCGACGCTCCTGCTGTCCGACTGTCACAAATCCTTGCTTCGTATAATCTTCCCGAGTCTCAGGGGTGCAGGCGTGTCGGTTTTCTGGCAGGCACTATATGTGTTTTGGATTGCCGGTGAGGTAGTCATCGCAATTGGTACCCGCCGAACGGCCGGGTCAGCGAACGTACAGGATCGGGGTACGCAAATTCTCCTGTGGGTGGTTATTGTGCTGTCGCTCACGCTCTCGGGATTTTTGCGCGCCCTGCTGCCAGACGGTTTTCGTTGGCATGTCCATTGGCTGAGCCTCATAAGCGTGATGCTGTTGGTCCTTGGGCTTTCAATTCGCATCGCAGCGATTCTAACCCTGGGTCGCTCGTTTACCGCCAATGTGGTCACGCATCCAGACCAAAAACTCAATCGCTCAGGCTTATATAGGATTGTGCGGCACCCGTCCTATCTGGGCATGGAAATTATTCTCCTGGCCATCGCATTACATTCGGGTGCGTGGCTTGCCATGATAACGGCCTTCCTGCCACCAACACTCGCGGTGCTCTACCGTATTCGCGTCGAAGAAGCGGCTCTGATGGGAGCATTCGGCGACGAATATGAAGAATACAGACAGGCCACAAAGCGACTCATCCCTGGTCTGTATTGACAAGTGTATGGACACACGGTTTTGATCCGATCTGGGACGCATTCAAAATCTGCCAGCCGCATTTTAATCGGTGGTCGACAATCCGGATGTACTGGTTGTTTCCGTGTTGGCAGTCACACAGCCACGCTTCACGGAAGTATAAGGGGTGCCGGCATCTCGGACACTTGCGCAGCACCGGACCAGTCGGTGATCAAAATCACTTGTACGAGTAGCCGACGATACGGCCAACTGACAACAAGCGCGTTTTGCCGATACTGACTGGTTAATGGGAGTTTGGCGTTAATCGGCAAGCGAGATAACGAACTAGCGTCGATGATCACAGATGAAAGCCTTCTGATTGGTGAAGTGTCAACTCAGTGCTGATCAGGTCCTCGCATGAGGATACGGGCACCTCTGGCGTAAGGCTGCGCGTGAGCACGCTGAATTCTTTTGTCTTTGACTTGAAAACGACGGTCTTTGCTTTCGGAACATTATTCCAGGAAGAGATTCTTTAAAGGAACAGAATGGTCATGAGCCCACGCAGGCAAAAGAAGTCACTCCCAGGCCAGGGGTTAAACGCCTTGAACTGTCAGGACGCGAATGCGAATTTTGATGGTTGTCGCATTGCTAGCAAACTTCCTGAACGGCTTCCACTCCATGCTCGGCTCTGCGTGCTGATGGCACGCAGAGCACCAGGCATGTCACGCTCGAAATCACCCTGAGCACTGTACTGGACTGAAGGTCCTCTTCAGCCAGTTCATTCTCGGGCGATCCCAGAACGACCAGGTCGGCCCCGAATTTCCGGGCGTTTTCGGCAATCAGCGCAGCAGCATCTCCCTGCGCAATGATGTGCTCCACCGGCACGGTATGCGACTCGTTGAAGGGGGCAAGAAAGCGCAGCCGCTCCAGGCTGCTTTCCGGTTCCTGCTCGCTGCACTCCGGCGGCACGTGCAGGGTAACAAGCTGTGCGTGGGCTATGCGATGCGCGCAGCCAAGCGCCAGAAGCGACGCGTCAGAGAAGTCTGTCGCGACCAGCACATAGCGCCACCGTCCGGCCCACGGCATGTATGCCTCCGCATCCGGTGGAACCGTCAGGACCGGGCACGTCGCCCTGGCGAGCAGTTGGCGTGCTATTGTGCCTAGCGCCGCTCTTCCGATTCCCGTCTTCGCACGCGTGCCCAGCACCAGCAGGTCGGCATGGTGATCGAGCGTTGTTTGCAGAATCCGCTCATAAATCACCCCCGTTTCCATCACCGAATGAACCGGAATCCCCTCCCGCCGTGTCTCCTCTTCGATCTTGCGCAGCTCTTCGCGGGCTGCCTGGTCCGCGGCCGCGAACGCCGGCGCTCCGTCTGGAAACGCATAACCTACCGGATCGATCGCATGGACAATAACCAGCGTCGATTCATAGAGACGTGCAATCGCCTGCGCATAACGAAGCGCGGTCGACGCCGCGCCGCTCAGATCCGTAGCTACCACGATGGTTCCGAATTTCAGTTTGTTGATCCGCATCTCTTACCTCCCATGTCATCAATATGGGCTGGAAGAGAAAGCGCGGCAGTGATGCCAGTCACCGCATTCTGTGACCCCTATCACATGCAAGGCGGGGAATTATCCTGCGAGCTGATCGAGCCGGTCCGGACTAAGAATCACGAGGGACGCGCCGTGCCTCGCAATCAGGCTCTCGCGTTCAAATTGATTCAGAAGCCGCGTCACCGTTTCGCGCGAGGTGCCCGCCATGCTCGCGAGCTCCTCATGGGTCAGCGCCATGGTAAAGCGAAGCTCATGCTTGCCGCAGGCCGCGGCCGCAGCCCATTCCAGCAGCAGCCGCGCCAGCCGTCCAGAAGCGGAGCCGGAAAGCGCAAGGCGGCGCGCATCCAGAAACACCTCGCGATACTCTTTCGCCAGCACCTGTGCTGTCTTGGTGCCGATTTCACCATGGGTTCGAAGGAATGCGAGAAAATCCGCACAGCGCACGCTCTTCAGCACCGTAGGTTCAAGCGTCTCTGCAGTCACTTCATAAGGAAGCTCATTCAACACGGCGCTCAGTCCCAGCAGATCCCCCGGACCGGCAAGCCTCAGGATCATCGTGCGACCTTCGCTGGAGATCGTCGAGAGCTTCAGCTGCCCTTCACAGACAACGAAAACCGCTCTTGAAGGCTGGCCTTCACTGAAAACAGTCGCCCGCCCGGGAAGCGCGATGTGCATCCCGATCTCGTCGAGACGATGCAGTGCCTCGTCGCCCATACTGCAGAAGAGCCGCAGTCCGCGGTGCCTGCAGTCAATGCAGCTTTCGGAAAACTGATGGTGCCCGACGAGTGGCATAGCCTGCCCCTTCTGAACAGGCTACTCCATCCGTGCAAACCAAGGCGAAGGAATTGCGCCACACAGCAAGGTCGTGAGAGTTGTCTGGTGAGGCGCTCGCCCTCGCCTGGACGTTATGCCGCATGGCCGTGCCCGAAGCCGGCCACGGCCACCAGCTGCGATCGAAGCTGGTGACCGGGCGGCCTCCATACTTCGACCGCGAATCGCCGCGAACACTCCCCGCACAGCCAGATCATCCGCTGCTTGATTTCCGGATCGCCTGCTTCGGCGTCCTCAAAGTAGTCGATCGTGTGCAGGCTTCCGCTCCGAAAGTACAGAGTCTCTGCGTCGCACATGGGATTGGCGCATTGCATGTGAAGCCTCCTTTCGTCCATCCGACACCGGCGGATGGGACCTCAAAGAAGCCCCATGCACAACTCACGCCATTACTCCATCGAAGCGATGATCCTCTTTCCGGCCTGTCTCTTCTTTATGGCAAAGCTCATTGCGAAACGCGAGCACCGGGCAATTGGCTGCCGCCATCACCTTGTACGCAGTGCTGTCCCGGAATTTCCAGAACGGTGCTTCATCGACTCCCAACACGATCCAGTCCGCCGTGGTTGCCGTTGCCGCGCGCAGCACCTCCTCAACCAGGTTGCCTGCTGCCGCGCGCGTCTCAACTGAGCACCTGAGCTCCTCTGTCGGCGGGATGAGAGCCTTCAGCGCATTTTCAGCCCAGGCAAGCTTCCGTTCCGGATTGATCTGCTCCCGCAAGTCGGGATCCAGCACGTGCATCAGCGTCAGCTTCGCCCGATACGTCTGCGCCAGATCGAAGGCGAGGCAGACGCCCCTTCTATAATCCCGGCCCAGTGCAACCGGATGAAGAATGTTTTTCGGCATCACGTGTTCCGGCTGTGGAATCACATGGTCCGCTCCACTGCGAGCGCCCGGGCCGACCGCGAAGATGGGTATATCCAGGCGGGTCAGCAGTTCGTTCGCAACCGAGCCCATCGCAATCTGCGCCAGCTTTCTGCGTCCGTGAGTTCCCATGATCAGCCGGTTGGCCCCTGTCTTGTGGACCTCTGCGCGGATCGCGTCGGCCGCATGGCCGTGTCGTATCGAAACCTCGCAGAAAATCCCATGAGACTGGACCTCGAAAGCCATTTCCTCCAGTATCGAATGCGCATCGAAATCGATCTTTGTCCAGTCGATGTAGGGGGCCGCCGCTGCCTCCATCGGCAGAATGTCGTTTGGCGGGATTGCGTGAAACAGTGTCACTTGGGCATTGCTCGCGTTGGCTTGCGCGATGACATGGGGTATAAGGTAGTCGCCATCCGTCAGGTCGGTTGCAACCAGAATATGGTCGGGCGCAGCCAGCACGCGCGTCTGAAAGCAGTTTTCAGCGGTGTATTTCATATCGATATCCTCACTCTCCCCAACAGCATGAACTGAAAAGGAATGCCGATCAGTGATATGAATCACGGCCGGATGTGATCCACATCACAATTCAAAACGTCCCGGCAAACATGCCGTCGGTATGCGTGGACTCACTCTTTGACTCGGCATTCGCCGGATTCACATGCGCATGATGCCTGATAGTGAATACCGGGCAGCCGGCCTGCGCGATGATGGCATATGCCGTCCTGTTTCCCGCCATAGCGATCCTTCGGCATCCACTCCGAGCACGATCGCATCCGCCCGCATCTCGATGGCGACGCCCAGGATGTGATCGACCACTCCTCCTTCTTCAACCTGCGCATTCACGTAGGTCCACAACAACGCCCCATCCGGAACAAGCCTTTGCAGTTGCGACCGCGCCCATTCTTCGGCGTGCTCTTCCTTATGCTCGCGATCGACAACATGCAGAAGCGTGATCTCCGCCTGGTAGGACTGCGCCATCACCAGCGCAAAGCACGTGCTCACCTCGAACCCGGGCCGGAACGAAACCGGATGGAGGATCCTCTTCGGCCTTCCCAGTACCGGTCTGGTATGCGCGTTTGGACCGATCGTGAATACCGGAACATCGACGTTGGTCAGAATCTCCTGGGCGACTGAACCAAGCAGGATCTTTTTCACATGCCGCCGCCCATGTGTTCCCAGAATCAAGCGGTCCGCCCCGATCGTCTTCACCAGCTCGGGAACGATCCGCTGAGGAGAGCCCTGACAAACGATTGGATTCGAGGTCACGCCGCTCGCGTACGCTTTTGCCGCCATTCCCTCCAGCGCCCACTTCGCTTCCACAAGTATGGCCGCCGCATCGACGGAATAGATCGCGCTCGCGTCCAGGGGGATGGACTCCGCGTGAGGGGTCACATGTACCAGGGTCAGGGTCGCGCCGCTGGACCGCGCCTGGGCAATGGCGTGTGGAAGCAAGTACTCGATGTCGTCAAGGTCGGTTGCCAGCAGAATATGGTCCGGAACGGCATACGCCCGATTCCTGTTCTGATTGTCGGCCAGCGTCTTCATAAAGCCTCCTGTCTTGCGCTTACTGTGGTGCAATTACTGTGCTGTACTTAGCTTGGCGCAGCCCCCGGCAATACGCTGTGCCGCCCAGCACTTGAGGTTGTGACGACCGTCACATAACACCCGATCCTCGCCGAAGGAGCTTTCCTACCCGAAGGCAATTTTCAGGTGGGGGCAGCAGCGAAGAGAACGCCCGGCCGTGGAAGAATAGGAGCATGGCAGACAATCCAGACTCGAATGTGGAAACGCTCGAAATCCCCAGTACACCGAACTTCCTTCGCGACAGGATCGCGGAGGATGTGCGCACGAAGAAGTTTGGCGATGCGGTGGTACAAACGCGGTTTCCACCCGAGCCGAACGGTTACCTGCACATCGGTCACGCCAAAGCCATCTGTCTGGACTTCGGGCTGGCGGATGAGTTCGGGGGCAAGACAAACCTGCGCTTCGACGACACCAATCCCGAGAAGGAAGAGCAGGAGTACGTTGACTCGATCCAGAAGGACGTCCGCTGGCTGGGGTTCGACTGGGAGCGGCTCTGCTATACGTCCGATTACTTCGCCCAGCTTTATGAGTGGGCGATTCAGCTCATCCGGACAGGCAAGGCGTACGTGGACGACTTGTCGGCGGACGAGATCCGGCAGTATCGCGGGACGCTGACGGAACCGGGCAGAGATAGCCCCTGGCGCAACCGTACGATCGAAGAGAATCTGAACCTGTTCATGCGGATGAAGGCCGGTGAGTTTCCGGACGGGAGCCGCGTACTAAGGGCGAAGATCGATATGGCGTCGCCAAACATCAACATGCGCGACCCGATCATGTACCGCATTGTGCATGCGGAGCATCACCGAACCGGCAACGAGTGGTGCATCTACCCGATGTACGACTACGCACACGGACAGTCGGACTCGATTGAGAATGTGACGCACTCGATGTGCACGCTGGAGTTTGCGGATCATCAGCCGCTGTATCGGTGGTTTGTCGAGCAACTTGGGATTTTTCCCTCGCAGCAGATCGAGTTCGACCGGCTAAATCTGACCTATACACTGCTGTCCAAACGAAAGCTGCTGCACCTGGTGCGGGAAGCGCGGGTGAACGGATGGGACGATCCGCGGATGCCGACCCTCTCAGGGATTCGAAGACGTGGGTTTACGCCGGAGGGCATTCGGGCTTTTGTGGCCTCACTGGGGGCGACGCGAACCAACGGCATTATCGATTTCGAGATGCTGGAGCACTTTCAACGCGATGACCTGAACAAGCGCGCGACGCGAGCGATGGCGGTGCTGCGGCCGCTGAAGCTGGTAATTGACAATTACCCCGAGGGACAGACGGAGTACGTGGAGGTGGCGAACAACCCGGAGGATTCAATGGCCGGGACACGGCAGGTGCCGTTTTCGCGTGAGCTCTACATCGAACGGGAAGATTTTCGCGAGGTGCCCCCGCCGAAGTATTATCGGCTGTCGCCAGGCAAGGAAGTGCGGCTGCGCAGTGCGTATTTTGTCGTCGCGCACAGCATGATGAAGGATGCGGACGGAAACGTGGTGGAAGTGCATTGCACGTACGATCCTGCCAGCCGCGGCGGGAATTCTCCGGATGGGAGGAAGGTCAAATCGACGATGCACTGGGTGTCGGCGGCGCATGTCATTTCCGCCGAGGTGCGGCTTTACGACAAGCTGTTTTCGAATCCAAATCCGCAGGACCTGCCGGATCGCGGGAGCTTTCTGGACAATCTGAATACCAACTCTCTGGAAGTGGTGGCCGATGCGAAGCTCGAGCTTTCGCTGGCCGAGGCGAAGGTGGGTGCGGCGTACCAGTTCGAACGCGTGGGATACTTCTGCCTCGACCCGGATTCTACTGCGGAGAAGCTGGTGTTCAACCGGACCCTGCCGCTGAAGGACACGTGGGCGAAGATCGAGAAAAAGGCGGGGGCGTAGGACCAGGCCTGTCACGCCAGCAACCTCTTGCCACGCACTTGTCGAAACGAGTGCAAGCCTATGGCGTTAACGGTGAAGCATATCACTCGCTGTTGCCCGTGATCCGGAGTCTTACGGCACAGTGGTCGTGCTTGCCCAGTGTCTTGGCCGGAGGGTGTATTTGTTTTACGCATTCGGGCACATCGGCATTTGAGCGGTTCTGGTCATCGCAGCGATTCGTTCGGGTGGCATCCCAAGGAAGATATCTGGGCCAGACCCCTAGAAAGTCGCATTGCCAGGCTTAGTTAGGACTCGTAGTTAGACGTGAGGATTCGGCGGCGCTGCGGGTGGGTTGAGGCTCGTCATTGCAGCATTGCAGATTTCCGGGCTTGGAGAAATGAGTGGCACTATGAGAATTCTCCGGATTGGCCTGCTTAGTTCAATTGTCTTCCTGACCGGTGCGTACGGTGGACAGCAACGTCATGCAGAGGCTCCACTTCAGATTCCGAACCCTCACTACGCAACGATGACAGAATCAATTGTCGTCGATGCGCCCGTGGCCAAGGTTTGGGCACGGGTCGGCGGCTTCTGCGACATTACCGAATGGATGAATTCACCAGAGTGGGAGGACTGCAAGTATCTGCAGGGTGATGGCGGTCTCGGGAGTGTGCGATCCATTGTGAATGAAGTGCTAGTTGGGCAAACGCAGTACAGCTACACCTATGCCCAGCCACCTCGCAAGGACACCCTCTACAACCTGGCTCACGGAACGCTCGCCGCCGAACCTCTGACTCCCACCACCACGCTGCTGAGTTATACGATGCTGCGGGATGATTCAATGCTCCCCGATGATGCTGCGCGAAAGCGGGATGAGGGAGCCCGCCGCGCACGCGTCTCAGAATGGCTGAAGAACATGAAGGTGCTCGCCGAGGGAGGCAAACTTCCACCGAAGCCAGCAGGGAGCCTTCGTCCGCCGATAACCACGCCATTGCTCAATCCCAGTCCCCACTATGCCAGTCTGCCGATGTCGATCGTCGTCGATGCCCCTGTCCAGAAGGTCTGGGCGCGCGTCGGCAAGTACTGCGACATCGGAGAATGGGGCTTCCGGAGTTGCGATCTGATCTCCGGTAAAGAGGCCGAGATCGGAGCCGTTCGTAGCATCGGCCATTCCGTCATCGTTGGGCAGACGCGGTATAGCTATACCTATACCCAGCCTTTGCGTGCCATCGAACTATATCCGATGTATCACGGAACGCTGGAGGCGCGTCCGCTCGGATCGGGTCGCACTACCCTCTACTACACCCTGGTGTGGGATAGTTCCATGCAGCCCGATGATGCTGCGCGGCAGAAGCAGGTGGAAACCTACCGTTTGCTCTTCGAGAAGATGCTCCACAACATGAAAAAACTCGCCGACGGCGGCACCCTGACGCCGGAAGAGAAGCAAGCTCCTGTGGAGTTCTAGATCTTCTGGGCTTGGAACTCACGGGCGACAATCTCCCACATGATGAGCGCCTTGAGAGGACCTTCCGCGGTTCATCAAAAGCTGAACTCGTTCATTCGGCCTACTCTTGAATAACTGTGATAGCGGAAGATCCGGCTCAACATTCACAGCGGGAAGAAATGCCTACCAGGGCGGAGCAAACGGGAATCACTGATCAGGATGAGGATGCACGAGTGCTTTTCAAGCGTGGACCAGAGCCCCGTACAATTCGTCCAGAACTGCCTGCAGCTGCTGCCTGGGGAGCAACTTCGGGCGGAAGTGGCTTTCCAGAATCACCGCGCTCACGATGGCGCCCATGACGGCCAGCCGACGCTCTATCGCAGATCGAGTGGTCTTATCCATGTCACTGCCAAACAAAGTCCCGATAAAATCCTCGCCGGAAGACCTGACCAGCAGCAGGTCGTACATGTGCCGCAGCTTCTCTCGGGATTGCGGGCGCCGTAGCGCGTATAGCTTAAATTCCAGCATCAGCGTGCCCCAGGTGTGATCATTGAGTTGCGCAACGAGCCAGCGCTTGAAGATCCCGGGCCGTTTACTTCCATCGGGCTCGGCTTCGATCACATGGCGTATGGCAGTGAACTTGGTGAGTACGCGATGCTCCATCAGCGCCAAGAAAAGATCTTCTTTGCTTGAGTAATGAGCATAGATTGCTCCACGGGTGTAACCCGCGCGGGACGCCACCTCTTCTAGCTGCGTTTTCTCAAACCCCCGCTCCGAGAAGATCGCTTCTGCCGCATCCAGGATCTTCGCCTGCGTCTCCTCGGTGCGGACCTGATGTTTGTTCTTGTCTTTTTGGAGTGACGGGGGCATGCATATTCCTCTTGACAAAGTTTATCGCTATACGCAGAATAAATACAAGCGTGTATGTATTTAATATAAATTGTCCCACGAATGGACCCCGAGATGATCGCTGAAGCCGAAATCGAAACTCTTCCGCAAATTGACGACGAGGACCAGTTCGAATCGACCTTGACCGAGAAGACCCCCGCCCGCGGCCGGCTCAATGTGTTCTTGATCGGAATCGTTGTCCTCGTGTTGGTGGCCGTCGGTGCCGCATGGTATTTATACTCCCGCGGTTACGAAAGCACCGACGACGCCCAGGTCGATGGCCATCTGAATCCGATCGCTGCCCGCATCGACGGAACGATCAAGGCCGTTCATGTGGACGACAATCAGGCTGTCCAGGCCGGAATGCTGCTGGTTGAGTTGGATCCCAACGACGATAAGGTCGCGCTGCAGCAGGCCCAGGCGCAGTACGATGAAGCCCTGGCCCAGCTTGGCGCCTCGCATCCCAACCTTCCCATCACGCGCATCAGCAGCCTCAACGATGTCACCTCGCAGCGAGCCGAGGTTGTCGCCTCAGAGGCGTCACTCGCTGCCGCGCAGCATGATCTCGACAGCGCTCTCGCCAAACTCAAGGAATCGCAGGCTGTTGATGAGCGAAACCAGGCAGATTTTGCCCGCTCCAAGAGGCTCTACGATGACCAGATCATCTCCCGCGCCGACTTTGACCAGTCTAAAGCTACCGCTGCCGCGCAAACTCAGACCGTCGCCGCGAACCAGGCCGCTGTTGCTTCGGCGCAGAAGACGGTGGAACAACGCATGGCGCAGCTCACAGAGCAGCGCAGCAAGCTACAGCAGACCCAAGGCACCGCGCCCCTGCAGGTGGCCATCCGGGAGGCCGACATCAAGAGCCAGCAGGCCAACGCCGAGGCTGCCCAGGCAGCACTCGAACAGAGCCGTCTCAATCTTGACTACACCCGTATTGTCGCGCCGGTCTCAGGGGTGATTGCGGAACGCAGTGCCGAGGTTGGCGCTCGTATCTCCAAAGGCCAGCAACTGCTGATGATCGTGCAGACCGGCGATCTCTGGGTTACCGCCAACTTCAAGGAGACACAGCTGGCCCGCATGCGACCTGGCCAGCATGTCCGCATGTATGTGGACGCACTGCACGACGATTTCGACGGCACGGTGGAGAGCATGCCCGCGGTTACCGGCTCCAGGACCAGCGTGTTGCCTCCCGAGAATGCCACCGGCAATTACGTGAAGGTCATTCAGCGCCTTCCTGTCCGCATTCGCTTTAGCACAGGCCAGAAGGACATTGACAAGCTTCGTCCGGGCATGTCCGTAGAACCCAAGGTGCATCTGGACTAGCCCATGGCTGAAACATACGAAATCACAAACCCTGACTCTGCGCCGGATCGGCCGTTGATCAATCCATGGATTATTGCCATCACCGTTACTCTGGCGACGTTCATGGAGGTCCTCGACGCCTCAATCGCTAATGTCGCGCTGCCGCACATCGCCGGCACGCTGGGCGCGAGTTCGGAAGAGGGCACGTGGGTCATTACCAGCTATCTGGTTTCGAGTGCCATCGTGCTGCCCATGAGCGGCTGGCTCTCAAACGTGATCGGCCGCAAACGCTTTTACATGGCTTGCGTCGCCATCTTCACCATCAGCTCGTTTTTCTGTGCTCTGGCCACCAGCCTGCCCATGCTTATCTTCTTTCGTGTCGTGCAGGGCGCCGGCGGCGGCGGTCTGCAGCCCAGCGAACAAGCAATTCTGGCTGACACCTTCTCCGCGAAGCAGCGCGGCATGGCCTTTGCAATGTATGGAATGGCAGTTGTTGTCGCGCCCGCCATCGGCCCAACACTCGGCGGCTGGCTAACAGATAACTACAGCTGGCACTGGATATTCCTCATCAACGTACCCATTGGCATTCTCTCGCTGGTGCTCACGCAGCGTGTGGTGCATGATCCCGTGTACCTCAAAAAGCTCCGGTCGAGCATCCGCGTGGACTATATCGGCATCAGCCTTATCGTTGTCGGAGTTGGCCTTCTGCAGTATGTGCTCGACAAAGGCCAGGAGAACGACTGGTTCGCTTCAAAGACGATTCTCGTCAGTTCGATTATCGCTATCGTCGCATTGGTGGCACTGGTCATCTGGGAACTCATGCACGACGACCCGATCATGGACCTCCGCCTGCTCGGTAAGCGAAACTTCGCAACTGCCGTGACCTTCAGCTTCATACTCGGCATGGTTCTCAACGGCAGCACGATCCTTCTACCCCAGTTTCTGCAGACCGATCTTGGCTACACCGCGCAGCAGGCAGGCATGGCGCTCTCACCGGGCGGGATCGCGCTCGCATTCATGATGCCCGTCGCCGGCATCCTGGCCACCAAATTCGATCCACGAGTCATCATCGCTATCGGCTTCGCGCTCACCTCCTTTGGACTCTTTCACGTTACCAATCTCTATGTGGGAGTCAGCTTCGGCACTATCGTGGCGTACCGCGTCATTCAGGTCATCGGCATTCCGCTCATCTTCATTCCCATCAGCACACTCAACTATGTCGGAGTGCCACGGAACAAATTCAACCAGGTTTCCGGTATCAGCAGCTTTACGCGTAACGTGGGTGGCGCCATCGGCGTTTCTCTACTGAATAACTTCATCATCCGCCAGGGGCAGATGCACCGCACCGCCCTCACCGCGCACACCAATCACGCTAATCCGTTCTTCGAGAGGGAGCTGAACGCCATAACACAGAACTTCATCGCCATGGGCGCGAGTGCCAGTGAAGCCTCGCATCGTGCCCTGGCGCAGCTCTCCGCGCAGGTCGATCTGCAGGCCAACGTGCTCGGGTTCGTCAACGCATTCTGGGTGCTCGGGCTGCTCGTGATGTTCCTGATACCGTTGCCCTTCATCATGCAGCGGCCCAGCGCAGAAGAAGCGAAGGCTTCAGCCGCAACTCACTAGCGTGCGAAGTCTGATGGAGCGGAGAAAAGACGCAAGTGTTCTAAGGGGGAATAACAGCATGAGCAAGGTAGACCGGGTGTACAGGAAGGGGTTTTCGGTACCTGTTGTATCGAGTGCGATTCTTGCCATCGCCTTAACAAGTGTCACTCGTGCGGAACAACCGCGGATACCGGAGCCTCCGAGGCCCGAGCCGATTGATGTCGTGGAATTACCACTCCCTCCTACCGCGCCTTCCGCGAGTCCCGGCGCTTGCACGACGGCCATAAATCCGAATGGAACCGGCTGCATCGAGCCCGCCGCCCTTACCTTTCAATCGGGCAGCTTCCTTCCTGACGGCCGCCACGTCCTGGCGCTGGTCCACTTCACAGGTGCCTTATCAACTCTCAATCCGGCCAGCATTTACAAGGGTGGCCAAATTATTCTGATCAAGACAGACGGCAGCGCGTTTTCCAATGGCGATACCTGGAAATGCGTGACCTGCGGCGTTCCCAGTCAGAATGCAGTCGGAATCGGGCCCGATCAGAGTTACCCTCAGTCCTTCGCAGATGGGAAGCGTATTCTCGAAGGCACGAACATCGTCGATTGTTCTCCTTACCTGCTGACGGACGACCGGTGTACTGCGGAAAAGGTTCACATTTACCCAATCCGGTGGAATGTTCGTACAGATGGTTCGGGCCCTGGCGGCAATATTCGCGAGTTGCGCCTGCACCCCGATCAGGTGCACCTGGGCTTCAACGGCTTGTCGATTGGGAAAGATGGATTTGGTCAGTTTGGTTATTTTGGCCGGCTCGAATTCAATCCCTCGCCGAAAACAGGAGAGCCCTTGGCGCCGCGCTATGAATTGACCCATGTAACCCGGCTTCTTCAACAGGGGCAGGACCAAAGGGTGTTGGCGCTCGATCCTCAGCATCCTGATGAATTGCGGCTCAACTATAACGCCATCACGGTAGGCGAGTTTCGTGGATTTAGCAAAAACGGACGCGAGGCCTTCTATATTGGCTATCCATTTGAATCGTGCAATATCGACATTTTTGCCGTGGACCTCGTCACGGGCAAGGTGCGCCGGCTGACTAGCAACCCCGAGTATGTCGACCCCATCGATGCATCGCCTGACGATAAGTGGATCGTCGTCGAAGACACGCGCGGCTCAGACCGTCAAATGTTCATGGCGGCCATGCGCGGAGTTCCGCCGATCATCGATCTTCTAACCACTGGCTTTGTATCCTCCGTTCGCAACAACGGCCCGCGTAGATTCTTCCAGGCTTATCTGATTGATCGATTCGGCGATCGCGGCGCCTATCAGGGGCAACTGCTCACCGCGGGTGACGGTACGCCAGGCAGCGTGAGCGATCCCAACTGGAACGCCATGGCAGATCCACGCTGGTCTCCCGACGGCACGCGTGTCGTGTTTTGGCAGGCGCAAGTCACGATTCCGTCGTGCGGCGGCTCCAATCCGCTTCCTTGCCCGCCGCCAACCGAGCCAGGCGGCCGCCGGTTCCGGATGATGGTCGCCCGGTTTACCAGTCGCAAACCGCTCTCCATCAAACCTCTTGCGCCCGTCTCAGACGACGTACCGTGGGGAACTCCTTATGTCCCGGAAAGCCCGATCCCAAGATTCTCTCCGATTCCCGAAGGAACCTATACCTTGCGCGGGAAAGTTTCGGGCTCTGCCTCGGTCACCATCAAGCAGACCGACAACCACCGCGGGATCAAAACAGTCTCCGTGATCTATAAAGACTATTCCGATGATCGCGACAACATCATCAACGGCACTGAGCAAGTAACACAGCTCCCTTCCAAGCCAACCACGTTTACGCTCGATTGGCGTTCGAACCTCATCCAGTCGGGAACGACCCATGGCA
This sequence comes from Silvibacterium sp., assembly GCA_049588475.1. Lineage (GTDB taxonomy): Bacteria > Acidobacteriota > Terriglobia > Terriglobales > Acidobacteriaceae > Silvibacterium. The sequence continues at coordinate 25,715 of JBAVYX010000057.1, forward strand.
CCAAGATCACAAGCCCCGACGGCTTCCAGGCGTCCGAAGATGTCTTTACGAACATCTTCGAGGCCACAGGAACACTGACAACAACGATCGGCGGCAAGACATATACCCAGCCGACGAATGGGAATTGAAAGCGTCCTTTCAGCGAGGAGCTCGTGATATTGAACGAGAAGATCATGTCTACAAGTCGTCGCCAATTTCTCACGGAAGCGGCCTGTACTGCCATCGTCGCAGCCGTCGGGGGCCTTCATCCCCTTCTTTCGGACTGCGGATCACGTGCCGATCTGTTTTGGAATCGTGATTTCAGCGGAACTGCCGTACCATTCTTTTGGTAGGGAGTTGGGGCATGAGAAGTTTTCAAGGAAAACTGCTCAATCTAAGTAGATTGCTCGGCAGTCTGTTGGCTTTGTTCTGTGCTCCCGTAGCATTAGGGCAGGTCACGAGTCCTCCAGCCGCGAGCAGCGCACCGGCCTCAACGGTGCCCCGCGTCCAGTATGAAGCCTACAAATTGCCCAATGGACTTCAGGTCATCCTCGCGCCCGACCATCGGATCCCGACCGTTCATGTCAACCTTATGTACCACGTCGGCTCAAAAAACGAGCCGCTCGACCGCACCGGTTTCGCGCACCTCTTCGAGCACATGATGGGCGAAGGATCGAAGAATGCGCCGGGAAATTACGGCGCGCTGCTCGACAAGATCGGCGCTGCGGGCAACGCCGGCACAACGGAGGATCTCACCGAGTATTGGGAGACTGTACCGGCTGGAAGTCTTGAGTACGTCCTGTGGCTGGAGTCGGACCGTCTCGCGACGCTTCCTGAAGGACTAAATCAGGAGCGGCTTCGGAACCAGATCTCCGTGGTTGAAAACGAGCGCCGCCAGCGGCTCGAGAACCAGCCTTACGGTTTGCTCGATGTCTACTTGCATGAAAACCTCTATCCGGCCAGCCATCCTTACGCGCATTCCGTGATCGGCAGCCATGACCATATCCGGGCGGCGACGCTGAGCGAGGTTAAGGAATTCTTCGCTACTTACTACGCGCCAAACAATCTTTCGATGGCGATCGCAGGCGATTTCGATCCCGCCGAGGCGAAGCAATGGATTGCCAAATATTTCGGTCCCATTCCTCCGGCGCCCCCGATTGCGCGACCCGCGCGGTGGACGACCCATTTACAAAGCGAAAAGATCGTCGATACCAACGACCATATTGCCGAAGAGACTTTGGATATGGCGTGGCCGACTCCGGCCTATATCTCCGCCGACACCATGCGCATGGAGCTGGTGAGGATGATCCTGAATCGGCGGCTGAGCGCGGACCTTGTCTATGGCGAGATACCGCTTTGTTCTGAGGAGACGATCACCACGGACACTATGGAAGATGCGTCTTCTTTCATCATCGAGGCAAGCGCGCGTCCGGGGGTATCGCTCGACGAGGTGGAGGCAAAGATCGACGCGCAGATCGCCCTGCTCGCCAAAGCCGGGCCGAACGGCGATGAACTGGGGTCGGCGAAGAGCCGCTTTCAGTTTGGCGAACTCTCGTACTTCGATACCCTGCAATCGACCGCGGAGATGCTCAATAAGGGCGAGCTCTTCGCGGGTGATCCATCTGACTATGCGCGCCAGTGGAAGCAGTTGGACGGCATCACCGCGGATGAGGTGAAGGCCGCGACCCAGCAGTGGATCAATAACAGGAACCGCCTGCTAGTCCGCTTTCATCCGGATCTTGCGCAGGCGAAGAACTTGGCTCCGGTCGATCGCTCGGTTGCGCCCAAGGTCCACCCCGACCCGCCGCTGGTCGCGCCTAAGGTGCAGTCGGCAAAGTTGGCAAATGGACTTGAGGTTTTTGTAGCTCAGCGCAGCGGCGTGCCTAAGGTTTCTGTTTTGCTGACGACTCGCGCCGGCGACATGCTCAATCCGAAAGGGAAAGAAGGGCTTGCCGTGGTCACCGTCTGCACCCTGGGCCGCACCACGACCAGAAGCGCCACGCAGGTGCGCGATGGCATGGAGGGCCTGGGCGCGACCACCATTCATTCTGGGGTGAGCAGCGAAACCGCCTCCCTCAACTTCGACGTTCTGGCGAAGAACATCGATCCCGCCTTCGCTATCTTCGGCGATGTGGTGACCCATCCTTCGTTCATCCAGTTCGGCGTGGACACTAATGTACGGTATTGGCAGAGCGCAGTTGCCGACGCCAAGAAAGACGCTGGAGCGACGGCCATGACCGCCGCTCCAGCGCTCCTGTTTGGGCCGGGGCATCCGTATGCGCGACCGATAGCTACCCAGGCCGGTCTCGAAAATCTGACCCGCCAGGATATTGAAAGCTTCTATCAGACCTACTGGAAGCCGGACGATTCCGCGCTGTTTTTTGCCGGCGATATCTCGCTCGAGCAGGCTGTTGCACTGGCGACAAAATACCTTGGAGTCTGGTCAGGCCACGCGCCGAAGCTGGCGGCCGTTCCGCCTTCTGAAGAACTGGGCGCAGGGCGAGTTTATTTGATCGACAAGCCGGATGCACCGCAGACCTTTATCCAGCAGATGCTTCCCGCCGTGGGAGCGAACTCTCCGGAGCGATATCCGCTCTATATGGTCTCTTATGTGTGGGCGGGAATCGCGAATTCGCGGTTGAGCACGATACTGCGGGAGACGCAGGGCTATACCTATGGTTTCAACTCGGCTCTCTCTCTTTTCTCAGACGCGGGTATCCTGGTTGCGTCCGGCTCTGTCCAAACGGACAAGACGAAAGAAGCGGTTGCTGAACTGGAGCAGCAGCTGCGCCTGCTCGAAGGGCAACAGCCGATTTCCGAGACAGAGTTAGAAGAGGCGAGAAAGAAGAGTGGGCGAGAGGATGCCTCGGTTTATGAAACCTTGCCCGGCATTGCCAGCGCCATGGGTTATCTATGGGGTCTGCACCTTCCAATGACGGCGATGCAGGATGAGTCGGACGCTGCCGCAAGGGCGAGTCTGGCCGAAGTTCGTGCCGCCGCTGCTCATTACGCTAATCCACACAAAGCTGTTCTGCTGCTGGTAGGCGATCGCAGTAAGATCGAGGCAGATCTGCGCGAGCTACATCTCGGTCCGATCACCCTGCTGGATGCTGACGGCAAGGCCCTTTCCCAATAAGACAGGCGGTCGGCGCGACGATAGCGATGAAAGGGCGGACAATTATGCCGTACTGAGACCAACCTTGTGTACGGAATTGTGTTCCTCTTGTTGCTACTGCCGGCCGTGACCCCGTTACATGTGAGTTAGACCAACAGGAGGCACAAGCGCGTGTATTTACGCGGCACGAGATGACACTCTCTTTAGAGGCCCAACCCTCCATCGACACCGAGGAGCTGGCCGGTGATGAAGTGCGGACCGGTGGCGAAGAAGAGGACGGCGGCCGCGACCTCCTCCGTGGTTCCGTTGCGTCGCATGGGGGTTTTGTGAGCGAAGTGCTCGTATTCGGCGGAGGCCTCTCCGTTGACGATCATGCCGGGGGCGACACAGTTGACACTGATCTCGGGCGCGAAAGCTTTGGACATCACCTGAGTGAGCATATGCAGAGCGGCCTTCGAGGTGCAGTAGTGGCCGTGCGTGGGCCAAGGATGCAGCCCACCGAGCGATCCGATGTTGATGATGCGTCCGCACGCGGCTTTGAGGTGCGGATGGGCAGCCTGAGCAGCGAGGAAAGGTCCGCGTGTATTGGTCTCGAACATGGCGTTCCATTGCTCGACGGAGATTTTCTCCAGGACCTCGGTTTCGAAGCGGCCTGCATTGTTGATGAGGAGGTCAAGGCGTCCGAAATCGGCAGCGGCCTGGGCGACTGCGGATTGAATACTCTGGGGCTCCCGCAGGCTGGCGTGAATGGCGGTTGCTCGAACGCCAAAAGCCTCCAATTCACGTACAGTTTGCTGGGCTTCGTCGGCTGAATCACGGTAGGTGATGGCAACCTGCGCGCCCTCCTCGGCCAGCGCGAGGGCAATTCCCTTCCCGATGCGCTTTGCCGCTCCGGTGATGAACGCCACCTTATCTTGTAACTTCTTCATACTCAAATTCTACGACTGCGCGTCGGGCGGGACGGCCTGCGGGGGACGGCGCGTCCAGCGATACGCGTCTTCGGCGCTCGTTGCGTAACTAACGAGGCGGCCCGGAGTTCTTGCGGAGTTCGGAGAGCGGGTAGAAGGTGCCGCGCCAACTGACTCCGCCGCGAACGAGCGTGACCAGAACTGAGCGAAGAAGAGCATAGATGAGGAGGGCGGCGGCGATTGGAAAGGTGAGGAAGTATGCGGGGGGAATTCCGTTGTGTCGGCGAAAGTAGCGATAGAAAAAGAAAAGCATGAGGAGGAGCAGCGCTGCGGGAATGCGGAGAGACAGCGGGCCGGCGAGCGCGGCAATGGGTCCGAGGCAGAAAATGATTAGCGCAGCGCAGGCTATGAATGCGGGTAGGGCACGGAAGCGGAAGATGGCAAAGAAATTCTTGGTGACGTTACGGATGAAATGGCGCGTTCCCTCGGCCCAGCGAAGGCGGAGCAGACCGTGGCCGAAGGCGACTCGCTGACGATAGCCGGCGCGCTTGACTTCTACGCCGAGGCGTACATCTTCGACGACTTCCATGCGCAGGGATTCGTATTCGCCGATGGCGCGGTAAACATTGGCGCGGATGAGGTTGAAGGCTCCGATGCCGATGGAGTCGCGGGAGTTGGGGTCAGGAACATGCCAGGGAGGAGCGGCGAGCGTTCCGAAGAGTTGGAAGATGGCGATCATCATGCGCGCGCCGAAGGTTTTGAGCACGAGTGTGGGAAAAATGACGACATGATCTGCGCGCTCGGCCTGGGCAAAGTTAACGGCGCGGAGGAGCGAGTCGGGCGAGAAGAGGACGTCGGCGTCGGTGAAGAGCAGCCAGGGAGTGGTGGCTTGGCGAGCGGCCAGAGCCATGGCGTGGGTCTTGCCCATCCAGCCGGCGGGGAGGTGGGTGACGTGGAGGACGGTGAGACGCTTTGTGTAAGCAGAAATACGGTCCGTTTCGGCGGCGACGCGGTCTAGAATCGCCCCCGTTGCATCTGTCGAGCGGTCGTCGATGGCGAAGATTTCGATGGGGACGGATTCGATTGACAGCAGAGAGCGAAGAGTGGCCTCAATGTGTGTCTCCTCATTGCAGGCGGGCACGATGACGGAGATGAGAGGCAGCGGTGAGAATTCGAACGGTTGAGCGTAGTACGGGTCGAGAAGATTGGGGACCTGCGGGAGGTTGCGCAGCGCGGAGAGGATGCGCCAAGTCCAGAAAAGCACAATGAGCCAGTTGAGGATGAGAAGAGCGAGAATCATCTGTCGTATGGAAGGACAGGGTATCAGGCCGGCGGTCGAGAAATTCGCGCCGGCTGGAATTCTCTCGTTTGCAATGAAACGAAGGGCCGGAAGACATCACTACGACAAACAGGGGTGAAGTATGGGCGACAAGGCTCGTTTACGCGTTCCGCTAATGGAAGCTGGACTCGAAGCAGCGCAAAAGGTATTTACGTCCCGGGGCAGATCACTCACCAGCGGGAACGACTCCATACCTCGATCGCTTATCCCGAACGAGAAGGGGTTGCTAGTCAATGTCTTCGGATCGTCGATCAACCTCGACGTTGTGGAGCTGGCGTACACGAAGATTGCGAAGGATGGGAGAGCATACACGCTTGGAAGCACTATTCATATTCCCGAGCACATGCCCAAAGGAGGCACTTTTGACGCAGGCACGCTGGTGCATGAAATGACCCATGTCTGGCAGTATCAAACGCAGGGAACGGCCTACCTGAGTGATTCGATATTTCATCAATTGACGCAAGGAACCGGCGCTTATGACGTAGACATCATCCCGGGAAAAGCGTTCAGAGATTATGCCGCGGAGCAGCAGGCGATAATTGTTGAGAGATATTATCGCGATTACCCCGAGGG
>JBAVYX010000058.1:0-4961 GCA_049588475.1 Silvibacterium sp.
TGAACAACATTCTCGAACAGGATCATCGAGCCATCAAACGTCGCGTGAACGCCAAGCAGCGCTTCCGAGAATTCCAGGCCGCTCGGCGAACGATTCAAGGCTACGAAGCAATCCACATGATTCGGAAGGGGCAAGTTCGATGAGTGGCAGGAGATGATCTTCTCCGGCAGATTCAGTTCATCGACAGCCTTTTCGACTTGGCAGCCTAAGAACGCACCACAGACGCTCGGCGACAAACTTGTCTGCATTTGAAACTTGCAACACTACCATGATGGCCGACCCGTCGCGGATCGAGGCGGCGGTGAAGGGAACACCGCTCGCCGCCCTGCTGGACTCGGCAGCGCCGGCACAGCGGGAGGGAGTGCTTGTCAGCCTGAACATGGTGGCCGCTCCCCGCTTGGTCCAACTCGCCGATGTGCGGTCCAGCGCTGTCAGCAGCTGCGCAGATCTCGCGCCGGCGCGCTGTCCAGCTCTGGGAGAGGAAGCTTTCCGAATCAGCCCTCCCCCGAACACTCCACAGCCGGCTCTTTTCTGCATTTCATGGTTCAGCGCCAGATACTACAAGCCGTTCTTCACCTCGATGATTTTAAACGCCTTCCTGTCGGATTTCAAAAAACTTCCTTTCATGCTTCATCACTCTTTATTGACGTTTCGTCACCTTTTATTTTAGTTTCGTCATCCTTTCTTTGTATTTCGTCACTATGGTTTTTAGGAACTAACCTGTTTTCTCATCCAGAAATTGAGATATCGAAACGGCAATGCCGAGAGAATTGAAGCTCATTGGTATCGGAACGTTAACAATATTTCTTAACGATAAATATCGACGCCTTAACCAGGTAAATCTATACAAATTATCTACTTAATTCCAGATCACGTTTTCCTCGGGTGGGAAGGGATTAGCCGCCGTTGCCGCTTGGTGCGGTGTTTGGCTGCCCAATTGCTAGCCGATAGCAACATCTTGTTGTTATCGCCGTACCCACGATTCGACGCTGAAAATCTAGAAAACAAAAGAAGGCCTACTAAGGAGCTTAGAAGCGGCTATGAAGAGATTCTTGTATCTACTCGTGACATCTCTCTTTCCTATCGCATTTGCATTCGGGCAGCTCGATACAGGCCAGATTACCGGCGCTGTGACCGATGTTTCAGGCGCAGTAATAGGACAGGCAACGATAACGGTGGTGAATGCGAATACGGGGTTGAGCCGCACTACGGTTACGAGTGCAAACGGCATCTTTATATTGACGGGTCTTCCTGCCGGCGATTACAAGATGACGATTGGCGCTGCCGGATTCGGCTCAGTCACCCAGACGGTTACAGTGTCCATCGGCGGCAGCCAGTCTGTAGACGTCAGGTTAGCCGTACGGAGCGCGGTCACCGTGGTTCAGGTGCAGGCGACTGCCACCACCATTAATACGGAGAGTCCAGAGGTGTCGCAGGTTATCAACTCCCAGGAGTTGCGGAATCTGCCATCGTTGACGCGCAACGCCTATGATTTCGTGGCACTCTCAGGCAACGTTACAGGGGACCCGAATGGTTCTACCAATGCAAATGGCGTCGGCGTGGCGATCAACGGCGGCCGTTCTGCCAGCACGGAGATACTTCTGGACGGCGTTGAAAATGTGAACCTGTTTGCCGCAAACGTAGGCCAAACCATTCCATTGGATGCAGTCTCACAATACCGGGTCATTACCAACGGCTTTTCCGCGGAGTACGGCCGTGCTTCCGGCGGCATCGTCAATCTGGCCACCCGCAGCGGCGGCAATCAGTTGCACGGCTCTCTTTATGAATACAACCGCATCTCGGCCCTGGCAGCTAACACCTATCAGGAAAATTCGGTCAACTTTCTCAACCGGCTGAATGGAGACCCGCTGGCGCCCAGCGACCACTTCGTGCGCAATCAATTCGGGTACGCGGTAGGCGGGCCAATTCTCCGCAATAAGCTCTTTTTCTTCTCGAACACGGAGTGGATCAGAGTGCGCAGCACCGGCACGCAGTTTGCATATATCCCAACGCAGGAGTATCTTGCCACTACTGCGGCCAATACGCAGGCCTTCTTTACGCAGTTCGGAAAACTGAAGCCGGGAGCCGTTCTGGGCGCGGCTTCGACCGATCATCCCCAATTCCAGCTTGTAACGTTTCCAGCAGCTACCGATGAAGGCGCAGGCGAGCCGCAAAACACGTGGGAGACCCTGAACCGATTCGACTGGAATATCTCCGACAAGACGACGCTATTTGGGCGCTACGGTCTGGATAGCCTGGATTTTGCCAAAGGAACGGTCACTTACAGTCCATTTGACGGCTACGATACCGGCGAAACCGACTATAACCAGGCGCTCCTGATCAGTCTTACGCATGTGTTTACCCCCCACCTTATCAGCGGCTCCAAGATTTCCTACAATCGATTCAATCAATATCAGGGGCTCTCCACAGCTCCTATCGGCCCGACGCTCTATACAAATGGAACGTCATTGAACTCGATTAATAACAGCACCGTCGTATTCCCAGGTTATTCGGCCTACACCCCCGGCAATTCTGTTCCTTTCGGCGGTCCGCAAAACCTCTACGAATTCGACCAAGACCTGAGTTGGACAAAGGGCGCGCACAATTTCCATTTCGGCGGCGCTTTCATCCAGCTGCGCGATAACCGTGTCTTCGGCGCTTATGAAAACTCTGTCAGCGCGCTGGCAAGAACATCGGGCAGCTTCTTTACTTCGAGCTCGGCGGCCATCCCCTCCGGCCTGGAGAATCTGACGAATGGCCAGATGTATCAATTCCAGGGCGCAGTTTATCCCCAGGGCAAATTCCCCTGCAACTACACCTATAACCCGTTATCGGGTACGACGACACAGGACGTCAACGACGCCTGCACACTGACTCTTCCCGTGGGCCCACCCAGCTTTGAGCGGCAGAACACCTTCAACGACGGCTCTGTGTATGCGGAAGATACCTGGAGGGTGACGCCTACAGTCACTCTTACTGCGGGCCTGCGCTGGGAGTATTACGGCGTTCAACACAACTCGGATTTGAATCTTGAGTCGAACTTCTACATGGGATCGGGATCCACAATCTATGACCAGATTCGTAACGGGCAGGTTCTGACAACCCCGCACAGCCCTGTGGGCGGTTTGATTGCCCAGAGTAAGAAAAACTTTGCGCCACGGATTGGCTTTGCCTGGGACGTCTTTGGCGATGGAAAGTGGTCCGTTCGCGGCGGTTATGGCATCAGCTATGAGCGAAACTTCGGAAACGTCACCTACAATGTCATCCAGAACCCGCCAAATTATGGTGTAGTTTCGGTCGTCAACCAGTCTGTGAATAATGGCAGCGGCGACGTGGCCTCACTGCCGATCACTACCGACAATGCGGGTCCGCTAGCCGGGACAGGCACCAAGGCCCTGCCGCGCGTCAGCCTTCGCGCGGTGGCGCAAAACATCCCGGTGGCATATGCCAACCAGTACAACCTTGCCGTTCAGCACCAGATCACCAGTTCGGGTGTCCTGTCGGTTGAATACTCCGCATCCAGGGGCATTCACCAGTACACGATCTCCAATATTAATCGTCAATACTACGGCAATATCTTTCTAGGAGACGACGCGGAGAACTCTCCTGGAAATGCCCTGAATTATCAGTATTCGAATATCAATTTTCGCGGGGCAAACGGCGATAGCTATTATCAGTCGATGAATATCCGCTTCGAAGCCAACAACCTTGCCAATCAGGGATTGCAGATTGTCACGAACTATACGCTCGGCCGTTCCATGGATACGCTGAGCTCGACCTTCAGCCAGTCGGAAAATAACTTTAACCTCGGCAATCTCGATCCATTTAATGTCGCCTATGACCGTGGAAACTCGGACTTTGATGCGCGCCAGAGGATCACTCTGGGAGCAGTCTATGAACCGAAGTTCCTGGACATGCACAATGCATCGACGACCATGCGCGCCGTGGCAGGCGGCTGGACATTCGCGCCGATCTTCAGCGCCAACTCCGGAACGGCCTTTACCATCTACGACTGCACGAATGCGATCTATACCTGCCCGCGCATCGTGAATGCTCCGGGGCTCAAGTTCAAAGGAAATGCCCGGCTGGAGCCAGGAGTGGCGAATTCCTTCAACTTCATCGATATACCTGTCGCATCGCAAAATCTGTACGTCGATCCGATTGCAGGAGCTTCCGATATGCCTACCTGCAACGGCGGCGGCAACACCAGCTGCTGGCTGAACCCGGGACTGGGACGGAACCAGTGGTATGGTCCGGCTTTCTGGAACCTGGATTTTGGCACCTATAAGACTTTCCATCTGGGAGAGAGATACAGCCTGCAGCTTCGTGGCGAGTTCTACAACATCTTCAACCATCACAATCTGTTCGTGAACGGCAGTACTGCAGACTACGCGGAGGTCAGCTCGGTTCAGGCGGCGAAGGGCTCGCCGGGCGGCATCTCCGGCCCCGGAGACGAACGCCGAAACGTACAACTTGCATTGCGGTTTGAATTCTAGCCTCAGCGCAAAACTAAAAAACCAGGGCCTGGAGAAAAGTCCAGGCCTTTGTTTTCCTCATTTGCCGCATTTCGCAACGCATTGTGGCCAGGTTATAAGACTGGCGAAGATATCGAACCCGACTTGTTAAGGCAATTCCCCCTCCTCGAAGATGTCCTCTCAGCTGCAGGCACTGTTGTGGCTGAAGGTTAATTTCGAGGGTAGTGTTGCAAGTTTCAAATGGAGACAAGTTTGTCGCCGAGCGTTTGTCGTGCGTTCTTAGCAGCCCGTGGTGCAAGTCCTGATTCGTAAGGAGAAGATTCTGAGGAATGCAGAGGGTTTGTTTGTAGAATCGGCGGATGGCGATGGGGACGCGGAAGCAGCGGGAGCAGCAAGAGGATTTGTGGATCGCACACAGGGAGTTAGCCACTGCGCCGGGGCATCCGTTTTACGAGAAGCTGAACCAGTTGCTGGAGGGGGAGCGCT
>JBAVYX010000059.1:0-38611 GCA_049588475.1 Silvibacterium sp.
GATATACAGCTCCGCGATCCCCGACAGTAAGAAGGAAGGGACGCTGCAACTGCTGTCGACACCGACCCGTACAGTTCCTGAACAACATTCTCGAACAGGATCATCGAGCCATCAAACGTCGAGTTAACGCCAAGCAGGGCTTCCGAGAATTCCGGGCGGCTCGGCGAACGATTCAAGGCTACGAAGCAGTCCACATGATCCGCAAGGGGCAAGTTCGATGGGTGGCTGGAGATGATCTTCTTCGGCAGATTCAGTTCATCGACAGTCTTTTCGATTTGGTAGCTTAAGAACGCACCACAGACGCTCGCCGACAAACTTGTCTGCATTTGAAACTTGCAACACTACCCGCTGAATCGATCACCACACGAGAGCTGCAGGACTGGATCGACGAGATGCCGAGGGGCGCGAGTGGACCGGAGGAACACAGAACCGGTTCAAATCCTCCCTGAGCGCGGTGTTCCGCGAAGGCATGAGGTCCGGCAAGGTCAACGGAAATCCGGCCCGGCTGATCCGTCGCTCGAAAGAGCCGTTGGGGCGGGTCCGGTTCCTCTCCCACGAAGAGGAAGCCAAGCTCCGAAAAGCGAACGCCGCCACTCTACCCGGCCGCATCAAAGACCAAGGCGAAAGCGCCTTCGCGCAGCTCGATGTCGCTCTGCATACCGGGATGCGCAAGTCCGAACAATTTACCGCAACGTGGGACCAAGTCGATCTCGAACGCGGGTACATCTACTTGTCGATGACCAAAAACGGCACCGATCGTTTCGTTACTCTCAACAGTGCCGCTGTCCAGGTCCTCAGGCACCTCCAGGAGCGGCACCAGCAACTCGGGTTGTCTCCAGATTCCACGCTGCCATTCCAAGCGCGACGGGCTGATCAAGAACCCGCGCAAGTGGTTTGCGACGGCTCTTGAACAGGCCGAGATCGAGGGCGTCACCTGGCACACCCTCGCCACACTTTCGCTAGCCGTCTGGTGATGGCTGGGGTAGACTTGAAAACAGTGCAGGAACTGATGGGACACAAGACGATCGCCATGACCGCCCGATATGCCCACCTCGCCCCGACCCACAAGTTGCAGGCGCTGGAGACCTTGGTCCGTCCGGGGTCGGTTTCGGTACAAAGTGGCTACAAATTGGCTACCAACCCCAAAAAGGCCGCGCGGATCAAAAAACTGAATAGCAGTCAACTTATTGAATCAAAAATAAGTTGAACATGGTGAGAGCTCGTAGCTCAGTTGGTAGAGCATCGCCCTATTAAGGCGTGGGTCCTGGGTTCGAGCCCCAGCGAGCTCACCATTCAAAACAAAGACTTTACCGGATCCAGGCCGGACACTAAAAATGCCCCTGAGATGCGAAAGTGATACACCGGGCGTCAGCGGCCGCAAGCCGCGACTTCTTGCGGGGCTTTGCCCCGACTCCGCATTTGCCGGTACGGGAGGTATCGTCGGGCCATCATTGCAGAACAGTGCAGGGCAGCGCACAAGAGCCCAAGAGTTGACCGCACCAGAGGCCTTCCAGCAGCCACCGGCTTTTAAGTCTGATTTTGGCGGTTTTGCACAGGACTGCACGGAAGCGCATGTACGCATCCATCATTGCAACCGACTGTATCGCCCCGCATTGGAATGAATGCCCCAGACCGTTGCTAAGGAACGGCAGCCAGATATTCCCCGAGATTGTCGACCATGTTGGCCAGGGCTACGAATTCCCACCACTCTGCAATTGACCACTCGATTTCGGTTTCGTGACCGGTCCGTACCTGTTCGAAGTCATGCGGGAACAACGCCGTACTTGGCAGCCAAGAACTGCTGAAGATCATCTGGTAGAACTGCGGCGAGTTCTTGCCAAGTAAGCAGCTTGAGGCGATAGCGAAGTTCGACAAGCCGAACCGCCCGCATGACCCTATACCATGCTTCGATCAGATCAGGACGGCGAGCATCGCAAAAAATGCAGTACGAGAAGCCGGTCGCATATGCCGCCAGAGTCCCTCTTATGAGTTGATAGCTGCAATGCCTTCCGTTCCTGCACGGAATCTCAGACAGGTCAAACACGCTCACCACATCTCGATATCTGGAGATAAGCTCAAATCTTGCCGATTGAAAGTCCGATTCGGTGAGCTTGGCTTCAACCAACGATTGATCGAGCTTCATATCGATCTCTGTGTTGTCGCCCTTGCCTTTGTGCAAAGGAATTCGCGGTTTGAATCCGAACTCCGGCACCGTCTTTGATTCAACTCCGAGCATCGCCCTGACGACCGCGGACGTCACCACACCAGGATGACAGAAGATATTCATGAGTAATGCATCGGAGCTATGGGCACAATCCAATTCCTTCCAATGCCAATTCGCACGCGCTCTGGATCTCTTGAATGCGGTGTGGGCTTTGCCTAGTCGTAGCTTCCATTGCGCATGACTGGAAATCATCTGATAGGAAAGCGGGTGAAAGTTCCCATGACAACCGTTGTCATCCTGCGCAAAGAGCACTCCGGGAACCGTGCCATCGGTTCGCTCATAGACGAGGCCATGAGTTTTAGCGAACCTCAGAGCACGGAGACTCAATTCGGTTCGCAGGTTCAGGCCTCTCGGAATCTCGAGATTCGATTCAGTCATTGCGTCGATTTCTACAATGAAACGGATGAGAAATCGGGATTACGTATTCGCTTTTTATTCCCTATATTATCGCAGCCATGTTCCATGCCCCATGACGAAAAGCTGCCGGATCCAGCCCCACATTAACCCCACGGTAAGAACGACCGAAGGTACCAAGGCGCTCAGTTTACGTTGCCAGCCGCCCGGTATGATGTCTTTTCGTTACAGTAATTTAACGACTCATAAACGAAGGTCGTCGAGTAGAGCGAAGTGGCCACTTGAGGGTGAATTCGGAAGTTGGCCGTGATTTGACCCATCCCCGGAGTCAATTCTTCGACTCGCGCACCGGTACTTGCCGGTCGATTGAAAATTGAACCTTCAAGGACGCGCGAGCGGTGCCGAGGCAAACGAAGAGTTTCTTGCCCGGCCCGCTGAATCCGTAATGGACATGCGCCACTCCGTCAGGATCGATCTTGGTGACGGTCGGTGGGTCGGGATTCACATCCCGCAGGTCGGCCGTATTGATCAAGGAGGCGGCCGCCGCAATCACTTTTTCATGCATTGCGCTATCGAGAGCTATCGGAACGTGCAAGTCGGGATTCGCGTTGCTTCGGTCGCAACCTGCTTCCAGACCCGCGATTACGTTGTCTCGGGTGACAACCTGTTCTTCGAGGATCGGGTTGTCGCGGTACACGCGGTAGAAAAAATCATAGGCGCTCGATATCCGGTCAAGCGGTCGAACCATGTGCAGGTGATCTGCATGGATCTCTTGTGGCGGCGTGGTCACATCGCATCCATAGGTCGCACTGAAGTAGCCGACCACACGTGCATGGGTCTTCAGATAGCGTCCAAATCCGTTTTCCGGAGTCGTGTCTTCGGATTCAAAGGCACAGAATCGATGAATCCCATTTACGGAATCGTGTCCTCGCCAGTTGCTCTCCAACTGCGTTAGGAAGGCATTACTGCTGGCATCGCTGAGATCACTGAGCAGCGGGTCTTTGTCGTAGATGGAAGCTATCCGGGCGATCGGCGAGCCCTCGTGCGGGGTCCCATACGACACGATGAACTTGACGCTCGCCGCCTCCGCGGGATGTCTCAACAGCATTTCTTCAACGAGGATGCCACCGAGGCTATGCGCGATGAAAACCATCTCGCGATGCTCCCAGACGTGATCCTGCTTAAGGTGGGCCCAGAGGATGTCGGCCAGTTGCACGCTGGACATCCTGCCATTCGACGCAGGCGTGGGGTACTCCGCAACTTCAACGTCGGAATAGGCAAAGCGCGGGTCCGTCTGAATCAAATCTGGCCAATAGGCGCCGTTTGAGGCCCGCCATGACTCGCGGCTCCCGTGAAGGCCATGTACAAAAACGATGACTCTTGCCCGGAGGGCGGACTGCGTTTGGTTTTGTTGTATAACGGCTTGGGTAAAAGAAGCGGAAGCGTGAAGGAGGAGGAACAAGGCGGCCAGAACAAACCTCATCTTCTTGTCCATCCCACGGTCTCTACTCATCTGGAACCTAGAATTTTTAGGATACAGGCAGCGGGCCCGGAATTGGTAGGCCGCCGGTGATGCGCAATAACCTCGTGCTGACAAACGGCTCAATGCATGACGTACACTGTGAGACCAAAGCCTAACCTGCCGCCCACGCTTAGCCAAAGGCAGTTGCCGAACACTAACGCGGTTGACAGGATTGGATAGCAGAGTTGAAGGGCGATAAATCCATGGCTAGTTCTGAAACAACTAACGCCGAGGTAGTGGCCCTTCTCAGAAAACTCAAACCCAGATTCCTGGACGGCCTCACTCCCTCCGCTGTCACCTCGATCGTGGCGGCTGCGGGCCATCGTCGATTCTCGGCGCGTTCCGTGATGGCCCGTGAAGGATATCCTGCTGACCAGTTATTCCTGATGGTCAACGGGCGCGCCCGTAGTTTCTGCATTACGCCCCAGGGTGAGAAAGTCTCTATTTTCTGGTTTCCGCCCGGCGAAGTGTGCGGCGCAGCAGCATTCTTGTCGAAGCCTGTTGCGTATCTTGTAAGCACGGAAGCTGTGAATAATAGCACTGCCCTTGTGTGGGACCGGGCCACAATCCGGTCCTTTAGCGCTCAATATCCCCGATTGTTCGAGAACGCGCTGTTAATAGCCTATGACTATTTTGTGGTGTATCGGGCTCTCCACATCTCCGCGACTTGCCAGAACGCGCGCCAACGGCTCGCCCAGGTGCTCGGTAGTCTGGCCAACGGGATGGGACGAAGGGTTGAGGACGGCGTTGCACTCGATGTCAGGAATGAGGAGTTGGCCAACGAAGCGAACATCACGATATTCACTGCAAGCCGCCTTTTGAATGAGTGGCAGCGCCAAGGCATTCTCACCAAGAGCCGGGGCAAGATCGTGCTTCGCTCACTCGAAGCCCTGATGTTCAGCGAAGCCTGATCTCGGCTTCTCTTGTTGTCTAGGTTTGCAATTCGTTGCCTGCCATCATTGCTCTGGAGCAACGATGGAATCCACGTTGCGTGTCATCCTTAGAGGGATCAGTTCAACACGGCCAATGATGGCCCTAGGTGAACTTCTGCCCTAAAGGAGGCCATCAGGAAGTTGGCGTCAGTTCGTATTTTTATCGTGGATGATTCCGAGCCGTGGCGGCGCGCGATTTGCTCAATGCTTCAAGAATACAAAGATCTGGAAGTCATCTGTGAAGGTGCCGATGGCCTAAAGGCAGTTGAGAAGAGCGCAGCGTTGCAGCCTGACGTGATTTTGCTGGATATTGGCCTTCCGCATCTCAATGGCCTGGAAGCCGCTCGCCGAATTCGCAAAGTTTCACCGCACTCCAGGATCATCTTCTTGACTTCGTACAACGATCCGGATCTGGTGGAAGAGGCCTTGAGACTTGGCGCGTCGGGCTTCGTAATTAAGGCCGATGCCGCATCCGACCTTTTGTCTGCGGTGAGCGCGGTCATGCGCAATCAGAGGTTCGTCTGCAGAAGACTTTTCCCCAATGACTAGATGCTCCGACACTCCGAGAATTCTTCCTGTTGAAAGCCTTGGTCCAATAGCTGATGGGTCGGATGGGCCACGATCAGATACCATGCCGGCTGATTCGATATAGCCGATGCCAGCACAACTAATTCCCAAAACTAGCATTTTGGCCAGTTGCAAGGCTGCATGCGAGGAATTAGATGGAGGATATCAAGGGACGATCCGAGGGTTCTGCCGTATTCTCCCGGCTGTTGCTCCACATCCGGCATGATGCAACTCTGATCGCAAGGGTCAGGAACAATGATCTTCTGTGCTTTGACCACTACCTCCAGAGATGTGCGCCAATGCAGCCTGGAGTAATCCTTCGTCGGTGAGGTCAAGGGGGTGGGAATTGTCCCAATCCTGATGCACGATTTCTTGCAAGCGGTCAATAATGTCCTTGTCGTGTACTTCGATGGAAAGCTCGCGGCGGCTGTCGAAACTGCCCGGCGCCAGATGATGGAACCGATGATGGCTCGCTCTCTATCGGCGAACAGCAAATTGGCATGCAGCTTGAGGCCCTTGAGCTTGTGTACCTTGACTCCGACATCATCTAGGATGCGCCGGCCTCCGACGCCCTCGACTAGCTTCCCCTTCTTAAGATGGTGAGGTGGGCGCGCGAGCACGTGAACCTTTACGCCCCTATGGTTAGCCCGGACTAGGCGTTCGATGATCACCGGATCCTGATAGCGCTCGTTCTGGAGCCACAGTGTGTGCTTGGCCTCGTCGATGAACTGGCCGATGCGCTGGCGGCAGTTCCCGATACACCAGATCAGGTGCGAGAGGTCGCCCGGAGTGAATTGCCTTCTGTCCCAGTCCGCATCGGAACACTCCATTCACCTCGGAGACTTCGTGCGGGGGCGCCGGTCACAACAGCGAAATCCCGCGTTTGGGTCAGGTCCTTAGATTCCCAGTTGAACGACATGATGAATGCAGTCTCGTTATCAACAACCATAGACTTCTCATGCGTTAGGTCGAACTGCGGATTGCTGTCCAACACCGCAATGCTCGCGGACGTTTGCTTATTCCGAGTCGCTTCGTTCTCTGACTCCCCACCCCGACGCGCGGGATTAAGCATGACGCGTACGGATACGCCGCGCTTCTGGGCCTGGATAACCGCTTGAAGAATGGCCGGATCGGAAAACAGAAAGATCTTAATCCGCAGTGACTTGGAGGCATGGTCGATGGCATCCAAGACTGGACGAGCAGAGTCGTCGGGCATAACAATTAGCAAGCGTGACATGACACTTCCGTTCTACTTTCTCTTTCCCGCAAAGACCGGACTCTTTCGATCACGCCGCAACATGCGTTGGCTGAATGAGCGGCCATCTCACTCAGCTCATCTGCCTCGTCACTTCGCAGGCTTCGGCGGGCAGTGCGCATCATAGATCGCCTGCATCCGCTTCAGCTTGAGAACGCCGTAGAACACGATAATCACCATGGCGACAACCAGAAGCCCGGCGGATCTTCTTTCCCATTCATACTTTCCCAAGCGGTTGGCGATGTAGCTAGATGTGATTAAGCACAGAATGCCGGCGTTGATGATCCAGTTCATGGGCTTTGGCACGATGAAGCTCACAGTGCCGAAGCCGGCAAGCTCATAAAGCACGAATGGCAGGATGGCTACCATCGGCAGCAGTGCGGAAGCACCGAGAGGGATATCAACAGCACCCGGCACAAGGTCGTGCAGCAGCCTGCTGTGCGCCAGTTCATGGAACAGCGTTGGCACCGCACACAGAAAAGGCACCACCGCGAGCAGTTCGAGCACCAGCGACCCGCTCCACGTTCCGACCTTGGACGAAGGGTCAGCGCCTGCACCTGATGACTCCGAGCCAATATACAAACCGCCGACGATGGCGGCAGCGCTGGAGAGCATCAGCAGTTCTACGGTGATGCCAAAACTCACTGGCTCGCCCGCCTTGATAAGCAGTAGGGCCATAAAGCCAGGAAGGTAAAACATCACGCGCACCAGCCGGGCCCAAACCCTCGCGTCGCGCTCTGGCGGCAGAATTGGAAGGGCAAGTCCGTCGGTTCCGATCGTTGCTCTTTCTTTGGACATTTCATGCCTCCTGTTTGCGGTGACACGGCTGACCGGGGCTCTTTAACGAGCGCCGTAGTGGGGTTTTCATGTGCCCTGTTAGGCTGCGCCCGCGCTGCTATGTGCGATCAGTTTCCCTTAAAGATTGTTCCCCAAGGCTCTGACGATCGAGGGTTCTTAAGAATTCTCCTGCTCGAGACGTTTTCGCCAGAGATCTTGTTAGATCTGGATGCGTTTGGCACTTTCTGAGAACTTCTGTACTCACTGATGCAGCTGCGCAATGCGCCCTCACTGCTCAACAATCTTCCAAGTCTTATCAGGGTTGAATTCCGTCATTGCAAAAGCGATCTCATCCGTCGACTTTCCGAGATCCTTCTGAAACACCGTGCCGTTTTGATTGATGATGAAAGTCATGATTCCGGAATCGCGATACTGCGCAGGATATGCAACGGCTGCGAATCCGCCAGTCATTTTGCCGTTAACGATGTAGCTCTTCGCCCCACCCTTCGCATCCGCTCCCTGCTTGTCTAGCATGACAAAGTAGTAGCCGTAAAAGGGATGGTGTTGGTCTTGCTGAACCTTATATCCTTCAGCTGTAGCATAGGCGATGAGAGGTCCTAGCGGACTTCTGGATTGACCATTAACCTCCGACCAGTACAAACCATTCTGCTTACCTTCATCGCTGATGAATTTCTGCGCGTACTGATTCCCACCATCATGATGTTGTGATGAGTATTGCTGCTGAGCGCCGGCGATCGCCCCACAGATATTAATCGCCGCAGTCTCGTCTCTGCCAATCCGGCGCGCCAACATCTCTTCCTTTCCCGCTTCTACGTCGAAATACCATTGGCCGGCATCGTTCTTTCTCAGCGGGAGGGGGAATGCCTTGTTGTCGGTGCCTGTGATTAGCAGCTGGCTTCCGTTCTCTAGTTTGCGCCACCGATGCATTACGTCGAAGTCGGACACAAATCCCGCGAGGTCGCCTTTGTCCTTCGCCGCATCTCCCGAGCTAACCACATCTTTCGATCCTGGACCCAGGACGGCCAAAACCGCGTCACCGTTGCCTGACTTTGCCGCTGTGACCAGCGCCTTTCCGGCATCGTCCGGCGACGCAAATGTATTTTGCGCCGCCTGGGTCTTTTCATGTTTGCTGCATGACACTACCAGGCACGTAGCGGACAAGAGCGCAGCAAGGATCTTCGACCTGAAAGTCATATTTTGAGTCAGCGACATTGCAGTCCTCCGTCTTTCCTGCCTTGATTCCCTCTTCAGTACTCAATTGCAGACAATGAATCAGCACCTTCGAAGCCCGCGGGAACTATCTCCGGAAACCACCACCGCCCCGAAAACCGCTGCCACCGCCGAGGTGGCCACCACCCCAACCCCCGCCGCCACCGCGGCTGGCCCAACCTCTCGAACTGGACGTCCGATCTCCCCAGCCACCTCCTCCGAAACTGGAACCGGAGTGGTCGCCATAACCGCTGAAGGCACTTGAACGACTGCTGTCTTGCGACCCCCAACCCCGAGCGGCGTCAGAATTTGACCATCCAGACTTGTTCCACGAATCCGAGGCGCCGGTATCGCCATGGTTGACGTTGACCGTGTTGCCGCTCATATTGGTGTTGTGGCTGTAGTTAGTGTTGTGGTTGTAGTTGTTCCCATAGTGCTGATATCCGTTGTTATAGTTCGAGTGGTTGCCGTAGTTGTTGTAACCGCCGTAGTAGCCGCCATGCCAGGCAGCGTTTCCGTAGTAAGCTCCGCCGTGGTAATACACACCGCCGCCGTACCAATTGCAATGCCAGGCGCTATATCCCCAGCCGCAACAACCGCCGTCCATCAAGGCTCCAACCGCAATTCCGGCTCCGAAGGAAAGCAGCCCCGTCGCCACCAGATCACCTGTGCTGTACCCCGGAGCAACGTAGGGTGTTCCGTAAATGACAGTCGGGTTGTAGCTCGGGACATATACCACCTGCGGGTTTGCTGGCTGGATGACGATGACGTCCTGTCCATTCTGTGTTTCGGTTTTCACCGTTTGCTGCGGCGTGGTTTTCAGATTGCCGGCAGCCTTAGCCTGCGTACGCAAAGCTTGAACAGCGGACATTACCTCAGACTGCTGATTGTGGTATGCCTCTCCCAGTTGCGACGTCCACGAGAGATTCTGTGCCATATTGTTTAACACGGTCGGAAACTGTGTGAGTGCTTTTACGCTGGGATCCCAAGACTGCTTATCGACGGCCTGCATTAACGCGCTGCCTGTCAGAGTCTTGTTCTGCTGTAACCAGTAGTTGGCTACCGCGATCTGGTCGGGGAAGGTGGCCGCACCCAGAATCTGTGCCACGAGCGCATCAGGGTAAAGGGCGATGGGTGAAACAACGGAATTTAGCTCTTCCGTGGTTAGCGGCGCGCCCTGCCCGGCGTACGAAGATGACGTGTTGTCGGGTGAGGAACTTTCGGTTGACGGGATTTGCGGCTGTGCGCTCTGTGACCAGGCAACACTCTCGGGTATGGTCACCACGATCAGAAGAAAGCTCAGCAAGTAAGCGAGAATCTTCTTCAGTTCGGTGAATATCGACTCCATGTCGTCCTCCATGTGCGTCCGCTCGGAAGAGTTAGCAGAAGAACAATCGCTGCTCGGATAATGTGCAGCACAACCATAACTCGGCTCTTGAATTCAATCACAAATACATGCAATGTTGCGAGACGCTATGAAATTACCGCGCAGGGCCGTGCCTTTCTACTGGCACAAGTGACAGTGCTGAACAGATTTTCCAGGGCAGCGGTGACCTTAGAACAGCTCGGGCCAGTATCTTCGCGTGTCGCATCGTTCAGTTCGCGAAATATAGCGATCTCCCAATTACCGAACTGAGATCGCGCCCCGGGCCTTGCACAATTAGCCCACGTTCGCTGCCAGGGAATCGCAAGGATTATTGCCCGGGTCTGTTGAAGAAATGAGACTACGGCACCAGCGGCCTCTCAGGCTCTGTCACAAGCAACAGATGACCAGGCCGGGAAGCGAAACCAGTGTAACTCGCGCTCCCAGCTCTTGCTTCAACAGTTCTCCATTTTTCTGGCGATGCGATCTGGTCGTTGGCTCCATTCGCTCCGGGGACGTCACTCGTCCTAGGTGCCGGCAATACCCTTGTTCTGCAATACCCGCACTACGACGCGCCGGTTTTCAGCCTGTCCCTCCGCCGTTGTGTCAGGAGCTACCTGCCTGCTGGTGCCCATCGCGCCAGGAGCAAGGACGTTTGTTAAAGGAATGCCGCAACTCTGTTCCAGGAAATCGGTGACGTTGGCCGCACGCTCCTGGCTCAGCTTCTGGTTCAAGGCTGCCGAGCCCACGGCGGATGCGTAGCCTTTTACCTGAATCACATAGCCGGTGACCGTCTTCGCCTTCTGGCACAGCGCCAGCAATTGAGGCTGATACTGCGGGTCAACCGCGACCATGCCGTTTCCGAATAAGACCGTGACCTCGTCCCAGATGTTGTAGTCACCTAACTCGCCAAAGCGCTTGTTAACCGCCGCGATGGTCACCTTGTTTGCCGCAATCTTCGCCGCGTCAGCCGCTTCCGCTGCCTGCTCCTGCTGAAGTTTGGCCTGTTGCACCTCGAGCTGTTCTTGCTGCTGCGCCAGTTGCTGCTCCTGCACCTGCTGCTGCTGCTCCACAGGGGCCACGCCCGCTTGTATGTCGGTAGCGGTTTGCAGATTCTTGCCATTGAACGTAATCCTGTCCGCCACCAACTGGTTCTGAGCGTTGTAGCTTCCCTGCACCTGGACCTGAAGCCCAGGCACCAGAACGGTCACGCCCATCTGTTTCCTGCGAGCATGGAAGACGCCCGATACATCTTCCACTTCGGTGCCGTTATTGAGAACGACGACCACGTTTCCCATGTCCTGAGTCTGGACAGTCATGGTGGGCCCGTTGCGTCCATTGATCACGCCCTGGATCTTGCTCTGCGCCGCGGCAACACCCGAAAGCAGCAGAAACATTGCCAATGACGCTGCCGTGAGTAATGCGATTCTCGTAATCTTTGCTTTCTTCATGATCGTGCTCCCTTGTAGTTGCCCTGCGGTTGTCTTGGCCATTCACTATTGCTCGAAAGCGAAGATGCGCTTCCAGTCGTTCTTCATACTGATAACGGTCCAGCCTTTCGAGCTAGCTTCGTCATAGAGTGCCTGGGTGAAAGTGCCGACCTTGGTGGGGAGCCCCTGGGCCGGTCCGTAGGCATATTCACGCTGCGCGTCGTCGTGCAATACGAGCATGGCGAACCTCTCGCTGGCGCCGGTCTTTTTCTCCCTGATCGTGACCAAATCCCGTTGCGCGACTGTATCGTGCCCGTGACCTTGGCCTTCTTACCAGCCTGAAACTGTGCGCCCGCATTAAGCAGGCCGGTTAGCAGAACAGCGCCAACGGCATACCGGATATTGCCATTTTCCAATTCTTTCCATCCAATTTCATTGGAGATCCCCCTCTTCGCTTCTGCTTAAAAACTCTTTGAGTGAAACCCACTCCTCTTTCTCGCCTGCTACTTCACTACAAGAGGTAGTTGGAGAAAACTGTCACTTGCGACAGGTGACGCAGGAATTTCAATTTTGTCTCATGGAGCTTGTCGACAACTACGAGCAGCACTGACGGAAAATCTGCGCACGATAACTCGCCTGACCCAAGGCTTTGGCGGAAGAAACATGCATTCAAGCGATACTTACTCCGGCGAAGGCTTCGTGAATACGGTTAAAGCCGTGAGTAACGTTCGTATCTGGCTCTTGCTTCTGTTTTACGTGGCCGGCGGAGCTCGTCTTTGCCCCGTACAGGCAGGCATTGCTGGAGGCGACATGCCATCGACTGTTCGGCTCCCGGCGGTAGAGGCAGAAGATTCGCAAGTGATACACGAACACTCCTCATCGAAAGCCTCTGATAAAACGACGTCCGGTCAGAAATCAGAAGAGGATCAGAAATCTGAAAAGAAAGATGAAAAGGACAAGAAAAAGAAAGAGTCAGCGCATAGCGGTTCATTTGTAGTTGCGCCGCTACCGATTTTTAGCCCGGCGCTGGGGTCGGGGATCATCCCGGTTATGGGCTACATTACCCCCATTCCGGCAAAGGATCGGGGTCTAACCCCGTCCGTCGTGGGTGCCGGTGGCTTAATTACTGACAATGGGACCCGTGGATTTGGTCTGGGCGCCGATCTCTACCTCGATAAAGCCCGCTATGAATTGGAGTCTGTGTGTGCGCATGGAAATTTGAATTACAACCTCTATGGCGTGGGCTTCGAAAACGGAAATGCCGGACTCAAATTGCCCCTGGAGCAATCGGGGCAGGTGTTTTTTTCAAACTCCTGCGTAATATTCGCTGGGCCACTTATGTTGGCGTCCGTTTTGTCAATGGAAGCTCGTTCATAACGCTGAAGCCGACCTCTGAGAAAATCCCGCCGATTCCGCCAGATGTTGCACTCCATACCAATCTCCGAGCGCTCGGCGTCGAGGTGTGGCGCGATACTCGCCCAAACCGCTTCTATCCCTTAAAGGGGAGTGTAGTCGACTTCACCGGCGACTTTTTTGCGCAAGACCTGGGCAGCAAGTATTCGTTCCAATCCTACAAATTCACTTTCAATAAGTATGCAAGCCTCACTAACAAGCAGGTGCTCGCTTACAACTTTCATTTCTGCGGCACGGGTGGCTCGCCCCCGTTTTATGGTAATTGCATCTATGGCGCGAACAATGAGCTTCGCGGTTACACGGCGGGGCGGTACCTGGACCGCTTTATGTGGGCAACCCAGCTAGAGTATCGACTGGTCTTGCCATGGCGTTTCGGCTTGGTTGGATTCGGCGGTGTCGGTGCAGTCGCTCCCGGCGCAGGTCAGTGGAGAACCGACCAACTGCTGCCCAGTGGCGGCACTGGCATCCGCTACATGCTGAGCAAAAAGTACCATGTCAATCTGAGGACAGATTTTGCATGGGGCAAAGATAATTTCACTTGGGGCGTAGGAGTTGGAGAAGCGTTCTAGGTCGACCGAAGCCTAATCAAATCACTGAACCGCTTTGGCGGTGGCCTTGCCCACGTCCTTTACACCAACTGCGGTCTTCTCTCCGGCCTTCTCGGTGTACTTGACAGACACTTTGCAGCCTTCGCCAATATCTTTACCTAAATCTTTACCGCCTGCGACAGTCGTTTTGTCTGTCCATTCGATGGTATGTTCGGTCCCATCAGCGGTCTTGACCACCATGGTTTTGGAGTCCTTATCCACGGACTTGACGACCCCTTTGACGATGTGAAAGACGTCATCCTGGGCAGCTATACTTTGCGACATACCAATACTCAAAACAGTGACAATGACAATCAGACATGCTACCCGGCATTTCGATCGGAACGACATTGGCATTCTCCTTTGCAAATTCGTGAACGGCGATTTGTTGCTTGTTCGTTACTTCACTACAGGCAGGAAGCTATGGAAACTGTCACTTGTGACAGGGGTTTTACCTTTTAGCCCGCATGAGGGGCTCGAACGAGGTAGAAGCGATTACGATACAGATCAGAAGAGCCTTTGTGATGAAGATGGGGCTTCGGCTATTAGAACCAGTTCTTGATTTGAAAGGCCACTAAAGACCCCGCTACGGCGGTATCGACTGAGAGATGTATCTGCGGCCTTGGAGAACCTCGCGGATTGCGGGAACCAGATCGGTGGTAATGTCTGACTTCGTGACGTAGCCAGAAGCGCCGGCTGAAAGCGCAGCGGCAACGAATTCTTGATCGTTGTATACCGTCAAAAATATGATCTTGGCTCGACGGTTTTTGGCCTTTAGGTGGTGGGCTGCTTGCAATCCGTTCAGAATTGGCATTGATATATCAATTATCAGCACGTCAGGATCGAGACGTTCTGCTTCTTCGACAGCGTCCCGCCCATTATTCACAGCGCCAACGACGTCAAAGTCCTCGCACAGTAATCCGCGCACCCGTGCCAGGACAGTTTCATGATCGTCGGCGAGCAATACCCGAATCTTACCCATATGCTCCGCGCGTTCTGAGCTGCAGATAATGAGCATTTTTCTCCTTCGGGGAAGGGCTGCCTACTGTCCAAGGTGACAGTGGGCAATTATCCCCGAAAAAGGTGTGCTCCCCGTAGATGGGTGTCCACTTAAGGTGGAGGAATTATCGCATGCTTGATCGCGTATTGCACTATCTCCGAATTGGTGGTGATTCCCAACTCTTCCATGATCCGATACTTGTGGAAGCGGACTGTTCTATGGGAAATCTGGAGAATATAGGCAATTTCCTTCATTGACCGGCCCTCAGCCAGCATTTGCAGCACCTCGCGCTGCCGGTCACTCAGGTGCTTAGAGCGACTTAGCGATCTTGGGTCGCGGATGAAGCTCTTTTCCATCGCGCGACTGATTTGCGGAGTGACGTATGAAATTCCGTTAACCGCGCTACGGACTGCCTGCAAGAGCTCCTCCGCCTGCGAGTTCTTCAGCAGATAACCCGAGGCTCCGATCCTGAGAGCTTCGCTCGCCACTTCAGTATCAGGGTTCATGGTAAGAAAAATGATCTTTACCTTAGGCGCCTGCTTTTTTAGCTCTCGACCTGCATCCAGTCCATTCAACAAAGGCATGCCCACGTCAACGAGCACCAAATCTGGTTTGAGGTCCAAGGCGGTTTTTACTAACGCTCGACCGTCTCCAACGCAGCCGATCACCTCATATTCAGGCTCCAGCAGCTTTTGCAGGGCGGCGCAGATCATCGTATGGTCGTCAGCCAACAAAATGGTAGTTCGTTTCATGCCATCCCTACGCTTTCCTCAACCGCCCCCTCTGCTGAGCGCCGTCGATTCTCCGCTGCTAAAGGAATGACTGCGAGAACGCTTGTGCCCGTCCCCGGCCTCGATTCGACGCAGAGACTTCCGTGTACCAGATGCACTCGTTCCTGCCCACTCAGAAGTCCTAATCCGCTCCCCTTCTTCGCCTCTTCTACGTCAAAGCCCCTGCCCTCGTCTCTCACGATGAGTTGAATCTCCTCTGCTGTTGCAGTCAATTCCACTCGAAACTCGCTTACACCGCTATACTTCACAGCATTATGCAGCGCTTCCTGCGTCACTCAAAAAGAGACCGAGCTCTGCGTAAAACAGCGGTTGATCTGATGCAAACCAAAAGCTGACAAGCAATGACCACTGAGGGCGTGTCGAATACTACCTCACACTCTTCGAAGCGGTAAATAACTTGGCCAGGATCTGTTTGATGGCGTCAAGCCTGGGGTCGGGAATATATCTGGGTTGTTTTGGATTATCAACTGGATAGCAAAGTCAACGCAGAGAAACTGCGGTCTGAGGCCGCAGTTTCTCCTCTCTCAGTGATCGTATGAAGGGGACGATCGTGCTACGGGAGCACCAAAATCTGCAGCGACGTTGTCATTTGTTGAAAACCAGCGGGGGCCCGCTGACGCGTTTCGCCTTGAGGTCGACGGTCACCTCAACGCGGTTAGCGATTCTGATGAAGGGAATGCCGCTGTCCATCCCGTAGTCCTTGCGGTCAAAGGCCGTTGTCCCCTTAATCTCATGCGATGTTCCCTTGCCGGAAACAGTCAGGGCCAGGGAATCTTGATGTCCAAAACGCCCGTCGTTACATCCGGAGATGTGAACGTAAGAGTGGCGTCCCACTTGTCAAATGTACCGGCTATCGAGATCGAGGAGCTAACGGAGAACTTAATTGTGCTGGTTTGCGGTGTAATCGCGAAAACTGGCGCTTGAGTCCAGCCCAGGGGTGTCAGCACAGCGGATGCGAAAAGGCAGAGGACTACGAGTCGCATGATGCTCGGAGTACCGAGCGCCAAGGCGGAAAAACTTCTTCGCATATTCATGGTCGCTGCTTCTCTTTCAATTGCGAGTTTGCTCAGTGATCATATCGAGCGTCTGATAGGAAGGAGCGAACGTGAATCCTCGCTGCTTACTTAAGGATGACCAGCTCCGCAGTGCCATTGCCACACATCCCGTAGATCGCTCCGGAAAGGCAGGCCCCTGCAGAGAACCGGTAACACCCCGGCGTTTTGGCGGTCACGGTGACGGACTTGTTGGAGCCGCCAACGATGTCGTCAGGCGGGTCGAAGGGTGAGGTTGGTCCCATATCCACGATAAAGCCCTGATGCTTGGTGTCGCTCTTCCAGGTCACCTGCGTTCCCGTCTTCACGCAAAAGGTGGAGTTTCCTTTCGCGCCGGGAATACTGGGAGTGGCGGAGGCAGCACTTGCGGTGCGCTTGACATCGACAGAGCACGGCTCTGAAGCCGATCCGCATGTGTTAGCAGCAGTGCAAAGCGCTGTTGGATCGGGTTCTTTGCAGGCGTATGGATTTTTCTTTTGTGCGTGTGCGTTTTGATTATGCACCAGCACGACGAGCGGTAGCGCGAGCATCGCGCACCTGATGATATACAGTCGGTGAGTCGTCATAACTTACCTCGCTACATGGTCGTAAAACCAGCGGAAGTCCTTGAACACGGGTCAGCACAGCAAGGATCAAAGTAGGCGATATCCCCTAACGGTCCTAATTGACCCCAGGGGTGCCTTTCCAATCAATAAGGTCCGATAACCTCCAGGGATTCTGATTGAGGTCCCACTGCAACTTGCCATCTTTGTTAAGTATCAATTGCGCTGCTGGAAAGAGTGTCCCTGTACTCTTACTCTTGTCCTGATCGTTGAGCTCAAGTACCCCGGCGGTCAGATTGAAAGATTGCGTTTGGCTATCGGTCCAGGCCTCCGCAAATCGAATCTGCCGACTTGTGACAAAGACAATTCTTCGGCCTGTCGGTGTCGGCGTCATCTCTATATAAGAGCAATCGTTTCCCAATGTGCCCGTGATCTCGACGTGACCTACGGCTCTCATTTTCCAGAGCGCGTTGTACAGCCCCTCGTTCTGCCCCTTTTGGTACGCCTGCACTAGGATTGCCCGGTCGGCTGGAGTTGAGAATTCATAGATGTTCAGGGTTACGCCAATGTTTGCGCCCAACTGCGTACCTGTTCCGTAAGCCTGGCCATCAATTGTTTCATACCTGTCTCTCGAAAAGGCGGTGCTGCCTCCAGCCAACATTAAGCCGAGCAACCCTATGCCCATCATGGAGGACTTCGAAAATGTCCTTTTTGTTTGCATACACCTCACTCCTTCGCGCCTGATATCGCGCTCGTTGGCAGATTGAGGTCCCACAGTAAGTCCTTGCGGAGAAGACGACAACTGTCACAAGTGTCAGTCCCCCCCATAAAAGGAGGTTAGAGCGTGCCTCGTAACATACTTTCTTTCTGAGCGTATCGAGAGACGGATGGGTCGAGAACAAGTTTGTCACTTGCCGGACCTTCACCCGCGATTGGCCATCAGCTATGCGCCCCTGTCACTTGTGCCAGTATCGCTACTGCGCCCCTCCATAACACAATTACTTGAGAATTTGCGAGTGCCGCTCAGATATGACAGACACGTCTGACGCTCGATCGCTGTGCTGTGCGGAGAAGATTTGCCTCCGCACTCCTAAAGTTCTCGGAAAGTAATAGGAGGCGCCATGATGATGAAATACGTCGTACTCTCTGCTGGCCTGCTAATCGGAGTATGCGCTTCGGCGCAGGACGTTCCAAAGGTAGAAGTCCCGGTTGGCTTTTCACTTGTCAATGTCCACCCCAACCTGGCGCCCATTACCAGTTTCAATGTATTCGGCGGCGGCGGCCAGTTTAACGTCAACTTCGGAAATTATTTTGGCGTCAAGGGCGACTTTATGGGATACACCCAGGGCAGCGGGCTGAGGAACCAGCTTCGCAACAACCTGGACTACACCGGCTCCGTGAGCGGAAACGTATTCACTTACACGTTCGGACCCCAGATCAAGAAGCATACTGGAAATTTTCAGCCATTTGGCGAGGTACTGTTTGGCGCAGCGCATACCAATGCATACGCCACGATCGCAAATGCCATAAGTTCAACCTCCGGTTCCGGCAATAACAACGGTTTCGCCATGGTGGCCGGCGGCGGCATCGACTACAGAATCAATAGAAATTTTCAGATCCGGCCGGTCGAGGTGGACTACCTCCTGACCCGCTTTTCGGCCAACCACATTGCTGGCTATACCGCTAACCAGAATAATTTTCGCTATGTCGGCGGGATAGTCTTCACCTTCGGCGGAGCACCTCCGCCCACGCCGACGGCAAGCTGCTCTGTTTCTCCTACCGAGATCATGGCCGGCGATCCGGTATCGGCCACGATCGCGACGCAGAATTTCAATCCCAAGCGTCCCATTACTTATAGCTGGACCAGCAGCGGCGGCCACATAACTGGCACCACCGAAACTGCCAGCGTAGCCACCACCGGCTTGTCGCCTGGAAGCTATATGGTTTCGGCGACAGCCACCGATGAGAGGCAGAGGAGCAACAACACGGCGAGCTGCAGCGCCAGCTTTACGGTAAAGCAGCCGCTTCCGCCGACAGCGAGCTGCTCCGCCAGCCCAGACACAGTGAAGGCCGGCGACTCGGCGACGGTGACAGTTTCGGCGCAAAGCCCAGATGGAAGCCAGTTGACCTACTCCTTTGTGGCCACTGCCGGACGCGTCAGCGGCACAGGCAGCAGTGCGACGCTGGATACTACCGGTGCCCCCGCCGGAAGTCCGATCACTACGACGGCGACGGTGACCAACGTTCACGGATTGACTGCTACCTGCGAAGCCGTGGTCAACGTTGCTCCTCTGCCTCCACCCGAGGTGGTGCAGGAAGCTACGAATGTGGGAGAGTGCAGTTTCAATAACTCGACCAAGCCTGGCCGAGTCGACAACGAATGCAAGGCGACCCTGGATCAGGTAGCCCTGCTCATTCAAAAGGAACCGAACAATACCTTTGTGATCGTCGGTTTTGCCGAGGACGAAGAGACGACCACAATGACGCAGCTGGCGGGCCAACGGGCGGTGAACGTGAAGTATTACTTCACCCAGGGCGAAGGCGGCCAGCAGATCGATCCTTCCCTCTTGCAGGTGAAGACCGGCTCCGAAAAGAGCAGAAAAGTCAGGATCTATAAAGTACCGCCTGGCGGCAAGGTCCCGGAGGAAGTCATCGCCGTCGACGAGACCCAGGTACAAGGGGTGTCCCGCAATGCGCCAGCGAGGAAACATCGCAAGACAGCAGCTGCTGCGAGCGATGCGCCCACAACTCAGCAATAAGCCCCCTACCGGGGCTCTAACCCGAGGTCATACGCACTACCTGTTCTTGCGAAGTCTTTGCAACGAGCAGGTAGCGGCGGTGGCGCAGACCCAAATTTTATCGGCCTCACGTGTCTTCGGGCACGTGGGGCTTTTTTGTTCCGTCGACTCAGGTGACTGCCTGCACGGCGCTCACAAAACCTCGCTAATAGAATTTCGGAGTTTCGCCACACTGCGCGAGAGTATCTGATCTCAATGCCTCGGTACTCTGGCTCGCGTAGGCGGGATTAGCTTGCGGCCAGGTATTTCCGCATCCAGTCGATGACCAGGCTGCGCATCTCGGGGGTTTCCTCGTGAGCACAATCGAACAGCTCGATGCGGCAATCCTCCTGGCGGCCGTGTTGCCGATAAAGCGGCAATAGATTATCGCGAATCTTCTCGACCCCAGCGGGCGGCGTAAGAGGATCCTGGCGGCCGTTGACGCTGAGATGAGGCCGCGGAACGATCAACTCGTTGATCGCAGTGGTATCGAATTCCTTCAGCAACGATGGAACGAAATAGGAAATGCTGTGACCGCTGAGATTGTGCGCGGCCATGAGCGAATCGAAATCGGTCAGGCAACAAAGGTCGATAGCCAATCTGACTCGGGGATCGAGCGCGGCCAGCCACCAGGTCTTGGTGGCCCCCATCGACATACCGGTCACACCCAGCCTTTGCGGATTTACTTCCGGCCGGCTTGCGAGGTAAGAGAAGGCGCGGAATTCGTCGAACATCATCATTCCCCAGAGCACCTGGCCGCGCCAGAGCATGAGCTTGAAGGCGTCCTCCTCTCCTCGATGGCCGTTGGTGTCGTGTTGGCGCTCACCAAAACACCAACTGTCGATGGCCAGAGTGACCACTCCCATTTCAGCGAGGACAGGAGCATAGGCGGGTTGAACGCCGGTTCCTTTGAGAAGTTGTTCCTTGCCCAGGTCGTACATTCCTGCGTGCCAGTGAATGAAGAGAAGGCCCGGCGCAGGGCGTTTGCGTTGCTTGGGGATCAACAGAAGAGCAGGAACCGGCTCAATCCCGTTCAGGTCGAAGACAAGCCGCTCTAGAGTGTACTGGTCGTGTTCCTCAGTGCGGACCAGTTTTGGCGGCGCTGGTTCATGCTGCCAGGGCAGATCGCCAAGGAGGCCCCAGAGAGCGGCGCGCCGGCGCTGCTGATATGCGGAGAATGCGGTTTCTGTTTCGGCGACTAGGTTACTGGCAGCGGAATTCAGGCCGAGGGAGATGCCACTGGTCAAAAGCGCGGATCGAAACACGAATCGGCGGCGGGTGATGTTTTTTTGTTCGGTGATTATCATGGCAGCCCATTCTATACAGTGCTCGGCGAAACCATGCGAGCGGGTCAACTTTCAGTGTGAGTCGCAGGCATGAGCTGGCTGAACTACTCGCCCCGATCACGATCTAAGGGAAGTCACAATTCCGTGCGCTTTACGGCATCTGGTTGAAGAGCATGCGGGCGAGACAAATCAGAGCAAAGCGGCTAGTCGATTTATGAGATGGGTTGTGCACTCAAATAGCGAAAAGAGCGCGAATCTCCTGATGGTCTGTCTCTGCGGCAAGTTGACGGAATGACCGACCCTTCATATCGCTTGCCTCACGTAGCGCGGGAAACCGGCGCACAAAGCGAACTACCCACCGAGTGTCGCCGGAGTCAATCGCATACGCGAGATCATCGAGTTCGATTCCCAAATACCCGCCCATCTCGCGCAGATACTCAA
The DNA here is from genome assembly GCA_049588475.1 of Silvibacterium sp. Taxonomy (GTDB): domain Bacteria; phylum Acidobacteriota; class Terriglobia; order Terriglobales; family Acidobacteriaceae; genus Silvibacterium. The sequence goes on from JBAVYX010000059.1 coordinate 21,544, forward strand.
TCGCCCATCCCGCCGGAGTGGCACCGTACTGATTATCCTTTATGTTGATCGCAGCGCCCCGATCGACCAGCAGGCGAACCATCTCGCGGTGTCCATTGAACGCAGCATAGTGGAGCGCCGTAGCGCCGGATGCGTCGCGCTCGTTCACCAGCATGCCGTTGGAATCAAGAATCGACCTCGCCTCCTCAAGATTTCCTTCCTTTGCCGCTTCAATTAGTTTCATCAAGTTGCTCATAAGTCCCTCCTATATCCCTGTCACCTGCTCAGAGTGTGCCTCTGGTAGGCGAATCTTGGCAAAATTGCCACTGGCATGGTCCGCCGCCTAGACCTCTGGAGGGTGTAGAGGCGTAGACAGGAGGTTCCATGGAGATTCACACGATCGGCATTGATTTAGCGAAGACCATTTTTCACCTCGTAGGTCTGAACGCACGCGACGAAGTCGTGGTGCGCAAGAAGTGTTCGCGCAATCAGCTGCTAGGCTTCACCGCTAACCTTCGCGTGTGCCTAATCGGGATGGAGGCCTGCGGAGGTAGGAACTCCTCTATTAAACAGCGAGCCTGAGTTTGCGACCCGTGGTTTTACTGCGGCACAAACAGAGCGTATTGCAGCGCGCAAAAATGTGGTCAAAGGCATGATTTTCCATTATTTAACCCGTCCAGAAGGCCGAGCTCTCAGGAACTCGGTGAGGTTGCAGTAGAAAGGATCGTTGCCGATCGCGCCGGCACAGACTAACTTGTTATTGCGATGGGCAATAAGATGACGCAAATTCATGGAGTCGCGATCTCAAGGCCACTGGCGGTCGGCTCAGTCGCCGTCCTGTGCTCAATCTTTATCCATGTGCTGGCTATCGTCGCAACTGTGCGTTTTTTTCGTTACGAGAGAGAACGTGGCCGCACCAGCGCAGGCCTGCTTGTCGATTTTCCAATTCTTATGCTGACGATAGCAATCGCTTTCGTGGCGCACTTGATCGAAATCGCCTTGTGGGCGGCTCTATTTGTAATCTGCGGAGAATTCAAAGACTTTGCATTCGCCTATTATCATTCAGCGGTTAACTACTCAACCTTGGGCTACGGGGATGTGATTATGTCGCCGTCGTGGAAGCTGCTAGGGCCGCTGGAAGCAGTCAATGGTGCACTCATGTTTGGTGTTTCGACCGCAATGATTTTTGCCGTTATTCAGCGATTGATTCTCACCAGATTCGCCGATCTCAGGGCCCAGTGATGTGTGGCAGTGCTGGCTTACCGGCAAGCTCATGAAAGGTCCGGGCTTTGGCGCCATCATGGATATGGTGGTGGGTCTTGTTGGTGCTTTGATCGGGGCTTCATTACGAGTCACCTGGGCTTCGGCGGCGTCGGCGACCACGGTCTCATTATGAACATCGTCATCGCCGTCATTGGGGCGGTCATCCTCACTCTCCTTCTCCGCCTGATCACGGGCAATCGCTCGGCAAACTTATAACGCCAGTCTCAAGCACTTAGAAAGATCGATTCGCGAAGGATTTCTTGCACAAATAAAGACCCCGCTACCGGATAGATCTGCAAGCGTAGTGAAAAGCGCCCCCATCCCGGGTGTAACTGAAGTGCGTTTAAAGGATGCAGCCCGGATGACCGACCCTATTGGATCCAAGGGTTCTGGTTAGACAACTACTGCGACTCGAGCGGGAATGAGCAGCGCAACTACCTCACCGTTCACGGCTTTGGGACACGGAACGTCGCGATCTCAGCTCAGTTGAATGTGTTTCGGCCCGGCGCTTCTATCGCAGAGAGCAACGGCACGATTGCGGTGACCTAGGATTTGCAGCCGTCAGAATAACCTCAATATTTTGAATGATCTTCATGACGGCTAATGAATTGCACTTAAAATAGTGCAACTCACACAAATAAACCGTTTAGAATCAGATAAATTAATTAGGGCAATGTTTTCAAACCTTTATCAACGTTAAAGTTTGTTTGTCAAAACTGCGGGGCCTTGGGCGTACGGGACGAAACCACCCCCAGCTTATCTCAGGGTAAAATGCGTGCCGGCGACGGTGCGCAACCTCTCAGCCGCGGTTTCCGGCGTAATGTCGCGTTGCGGCATCCCCAGCATCTCGAACCCGACCATGAATTTGCGCACTGTAGCCGAGCGCAGCAGCGGCGGGTAGAAATGCGCGTGGAAGTGCCACTCAGGGTGTGCTTCCCCATCGCAGGGAGTCTGGTGAAATCCCATGGTATAGGGAAAGCTGGTCTCGAAGAGGTTGTCGTAGCAAGTCGTCGTCTGCTTCAGGATGTCGGCAAGCGCGCTCTTCTCCCGCTCTTCGAAGTTGTTCAGCGATTCAACGTGCCGCTTTGACAGCACGAGCGCTTCAAAGGGCCATACAGCCCACCAAGGGACCACGACCAGAAAATCGTCGTTCTCGCAAACCACGCGGATTGCCTCTTTTTGCTCCACTTGAAGGTAATCGCAGAGCAGACAGCTGTTCTTTGCGGCGAGATACGCTTTCAGCGATTCCGTTTCCTGAGCGGGCTCGTCAGGAATATGTTCGGTAGACCAGATCTGGCAATGGGGATGGGGGTTGCTCGCCCCCATCATCGCCCCACGATTTTCGAATATCTGCACATAGCGCAGCTCGGGCTGGCGGCAGAGCTCGGCGTATTGCTCGCTCCACGCATCAACGACAAAGCGGATATCGGCGAGGTCCATCCGCGGCAAGGTGAGGCTGTGGTCAGGATGAAAGCAGACGACGCGGCAGCGGCCGCGCTCCTGCTCGGCGCGCAGAAGAGGCGAGGCATCCGGCAGAGGCTCGGGCGAATCCGGGAGCAAGGCCGCGTAGTCATTGTCGAAGATGAATACACGTTCATAACGAGGTGTTAAATGGCCACCTGCACGCTTGTTTCCCGGGCAAAGATAACACTCCGGGTCGTAATGCACGTTCGAAAATCCCGAAGAAGGGTTGACTTCTCCCTGCCATGGCCGCTGCGTGCGGTGCGGCGATACGAGCACCCATTGCCGACGTAGAGGGTTATAGCGGCGATGCGGAAACTGGGACTGCGGAGTTAATGACGACACTTGCTTTCCTTTCAGGCGGTTGGCTTCAGTGGAGGCGGCGCCACCGCCAGGTATTGCCGGGCAAAACGCTCCGCGTAGTCTTCAAGCATGAGACGCACCCGTTCGGAATCCTTCGAGCGGACGATGAGTCCGGCGTGGTGATGCTTTTTCATTCGATAGACAATTTCAGGCGCATCGAACATCGACGTATCAGGCTCCGTCGTCTTGGCGAGGCAAAGAACGCTGCCTGCATGTTCGTTGCGTGCGGGGGATGGCGCGTAAGAAATGCCGCGCACAGCGTTAATTTCCAGTCGCGCCCATTCTGCCCATAGATCCACACCTGTCGCTTGTATCACTACGTCGGCAATGAAGGCTCCGCCCACACGCGCCGCAACCTCGAGGAAGTAGTAACGTCCATCGGCGCCCCGGATGTACTCGGCATGGGTCACACCACGCACCAATCCCATAGTGGGTATCAGCTGCGCGTTGATCGCTTTCAATTCAAGTGCGTCTATTGAATTGCGATCGATCACCCGGGTAGTGAAGACGCCGCCCTCGTGCATCACCTGCATGGGAGGCTTGCCGTACTGGCTCACCACGGCGAAAACCACCTGCCGTTCGCTGGTGATCGCGTCCACGTGGAAGATGTCTCCGGAAACGAATCGCTCGAGCAGATAAGAGCTCTGCAGGTCACCCAACTCATCGAGAGAACGCCAGAGTTGCTCGGGCTCATAGATCTTGCGTATCCCGATTGCGGACGCTTCGGCGCGGGGCTTCAACACCCACGGTCCTGGCACACTGGTCATGTAGCTCCGCAAATCGTCGTAATTCAACACTGGCGTGAATTCTGGAGCCAAAGCTCCGGCACGCTGCGCCTCAAAGCGCATGACCAGCTTGTCGCGAAAGTGCGACGTGGTCGTCAGCCCCATGCCCGGAATGTGCATATGCTCCCGGAGATGCGCAATTGTCTCCATATCGAATTCGTCCAATGCCACCAGGCGCTCAAACCTGCGACTCCTCGCCAGATACGTAACAGTATTCGTTACTTGTTCCAGTGTCAGCCCCTCCGGCATGTAAACGACTTCCTCGAGTATGTCGTGCGGCCAATCGGCATTGCGGTGCTTGTTGAGAGTAAGCAGCAACACGCGGCAGCCCATTGCTGCGCATTGCCGCATGAAGGACTGGCCCTTCTCGTACGTCGTCATGCATAGAATCCACTCACCGCGCTCTTGGCTCATAGGGAACACCGGGAAAACGTCCCGCCTGCATACCTACAGTCCGGATGGGCGTTTTCTTTGAGGTTAGTTCTACCATAAGCTTGAGTTGCAACTGCTGTGAGATCCCCTATGACCGCTACTCCGGACACACCGCTCTCTCGCCTGCTCTCCGCAGACGCTGTAATCGGTCTTCAGGACCGCCTCACGCTGCTTTGGCATCAGCCGGAGTTGGGGCAAGAGCCAGAGACGAACTCCAGCAGCGAGTTCCTGGACTGTATTGCCGACCAGCATCTGGCGAATTTCGAGCTCTGGCATATCGAAGATCAGGCACGAGCCCCCCGCGCCACGGATCGTGAAGTCGCTGAAGTCAAGCGCGCCATCGACCGAACGAACCAGCGCCGGAACGACCTGACGGAGCGCTGCGACACTCTACTGCTCTCTGCCCTGGCGGGTGAAGGCCTGCCTTCGCCGGCCGCAGAGTTGCATTCGGAGTCGCCCGGCCTGATTCTGGACAGGCTGTCCATCCTCGCCCTCAAGATCTTTCATACGCGGGAGGAAATTGAGCGGCCCAATGCACCTGAGGGGCACGCAGACCGCAACTGGGAACGCCTTCAATTACTGGAGACACAACGTACCGACCTCGCCGGGTGTCTCGATCACCTTTGGCGGCTTGTGGTAGGCGGTGAGCGCCGCTTCAAGGTCTACCGTCAGCTCAAGATGTACAACGACCCCTCCCTCAATCCTGCCGTTTATACGCAGCCTGGGAGGAAGAATCCTTTAATACCCTGAGGTATGGCACTGCTTAGACGCTATTTCCAGGCTGCCTGTTGACGGCGGACGGAGTTGTGCGTATAACTTCGTCGTTAATAGGACTTTCGCTTCCGCAAACGACCGGAACAGCTAATAGATAGGGGCCTTGTTAGAGGCCTTGAGGAATGCCCGAATGCCAGATGCACGTCAGGGAAGCGCCAAGGCGAAGCAACCACACACCATTGCCGGCAAATCACGACCTGCCTCCAATCCAGCTCATCAACAGTCGTTTACGCAGTACCAAAACGCTGTGCAGCTTATGCAGGAAGGAAAATTCGAGAAGGCACGGGCGCTTTTTGAGAAGCTCTCTCAGGATGGCGCGCCCGAGTTGCTGGAGCGCTCACGCGTGTATCTCGCCGTGTGCCACCGCCACTCCCAAAAGCAAAGCCTGGCATTCGCCAGTCCTGAAGAGCAGTATGACTACGCCATCTCGCTGCTAAACACTGGCAACTACGAGGACGCACGCGATCAGTTTGATGGCCTGCTCAAAAAGAACCCCAAGACGGACTATGCGCATTATGGCCTGGCCGTGCTCAACAGCATCACGGGACAGGCGGAGGCGTGCCTCGATCACCTGGCGCGGGCCATCACCCTCAATCCCCAAAATCGCATCCAGGCGCGCAGCGACATCGACTTCAATGACATGGCTGACGATCCACGCTTCACGGAGCTTCTTTATCCTGAAGCGTCATAAGGCCAAACACTTCTTCGCTGAAGAATTTACAGCGATGACGCGATACACTGTGGTTTGAATCTTTCTATGGATTTGGCTCCCACCCCCCGCCGTTCGGGCAAGACTGCTCGGCCTAGCTTTCGTGTGGTGGCGATGGGAGGGGGGACCGGGCTTTCTACCCTGCTGCGGGGCCTCAAGCATTATGTGGCGTCGGTCAGCGGTGCGCATGCCGGCTCCTGCGAAGAGCCTCCTTGCCTCATCAGCCATCTGGCGGCCGTAGTTACTGTTACGGACGACGGGGGATCGAGTGGGCGGCTGCGCAAGGACTTCAACATGCTGCCGCCGGGGGACCTGCGGAACTGTATGGTAGCCCTGTCGGAGGACGAGCACCTGATCTCGCAGCTCTTCCGGCACCGCTTCCGCAACGGCGGGGAGCTGGGGGGACACAGCTTCGGCAACCTCTTCGTCGCGGCGCTAGCGGAGATGACGGGCGACTTTGGGCAGGCCATCAAGCTGGCCGCCGAGGTACTGGCGACACGGGGGCACATCTATCCGGCGACCTTCTCCGATGTGACCCTCACGGCACGCATGGCGGATGGGTCGACTGTGCGGGGAGAGACCAACATCACGGCCAGCCGCGAGTCGATCGTAGAGCTGATGCTCGATCCGGAGGTGGTCGAACCGCTGCCGGAGACGCTCGAGGCGATTGCGCACGCCGACCTGATCACGATCGGTCCGGGCTCGCTCTATACCAGCCTGATTACGAACCTGCTCGTGCAGGGTATTCCCGAGGCACTGGCCAGCGCGCGGGGGACGCGGGTGTATGTCGCCAATCTGATGACGCAGGCTAACGAAAGCCTGCACCTGACGGCTTCGGAGCACATCGAGCGGGTCAACGATCATGTAAGAAGCAAAATCGGGGACTACGCGCAGCAGCCGATTTTCGACTATGCGCTGGTCAATACTGCCCCGGTATCCGAGGCGGTGCGCGAGCGGTACGCTCGGGAGGGCGCCGAGGTGATCGCGCCGGATGTGGAGCGGATCGAGGCCATGGGAATCCGCTGCATCACAGGAGATTTTGCGGCGGAGGGGGATGTTCTCCGCCATGCAGCGGACCGGGTGGCGGCAACGCTGCTTGAGATAGCTATGGCTGAGGGAGGGGGGATCCCTTGGGGTATCCCTCACCCCCCTGCCAAATCAGCCGTTCGCGCGTAAATCATACATTCTATTCAGCTTTCATACCTGGCGCTGTTGGGAAATCATTGATTCCGTGAGGCTGCAGCTAAATCATTGAGCTGGCTGGGGTTCACGGGCACTCATTGATTCTGCAAGGCTTGCAGCTGTGTCATCGATTCCATTGGAGATTTCATTCGAGTTATACCGAGTCCTCCCGAGGTCAGGACGGCGAGGCGGTTGACGGCGACGACCCGGGCGAGTTTTGCCTCCGGGTAGGCAGGGACGACGCTCCGGATGTCGGCCAGTTTTTGCGAGGAGGGCTCCGAGGAATTGGGGCAGGTCCATGGCGTCCAGTTCACCGCCCTTGGTGAGTCTTCGGTGCGAATCGACCGGCGGCAAACACGACCTTGTGTCCTGCGGTATAGGCGTGAGCGTTCACGTCTCGCGTCTATTGCTCGGCAGCTGCGCCGGAGTGCACTCGTACTCGGGAAGAGTCGTGGCCAAAGCGCGGCTCCATAAATGCACGCGCCGCCGCATCGAGCGGCTGACCGGGCGAGCGCAAAACATCGTGCACGATAGGCGGGGCTTCGGTTTGGCCAGCGCCGCTTGTGTCGACGGGCTTCAACTGCAAGCCCTGGTGTTCTTCTCCCGATTGCTCCTTCTGGCAGTGCGCGCAGATTCCTTCGCAGGGCGCACTTATGCTGGAGCCGCGGTTCCGACATGTCCATGACTCTTTCTGAGACCTGATCGGCTTCCTGATCGTATTCGTCTCCCAGCGTGTTGATCGCCAGATTGGTCTGGATCAGGGTTGCTGGAAGAGGAAGAATCGAAAGCCGGCCAAAGTCAAAACCCGAAGCGCGGCGACCGGTTGCGGTCAATTCGCCGTGAGGATATCCAGCACTGGACACCTCGCCTTTGACTTGATGCGGAGCTTCTGAGAAGGTGCTCATGCTCATGTCCCATCGAGCTTCGGCAGCTTACCCTAATGTTGCCGTGCTAAGGAACATGAGACCAACAAAACTTCCAGCATTCTGCCGGTTCCTACCATAGCCTGTGTTTGATGGGAACGGAGCAGAATGTGGCAGAGGGCATATGTTCTCACCTACTTGGCAGAGGAAGTAGCCCTGGAGCGACGCCCAGCCCGGAGAAACTCACGGGCCGGGCTTCCGGTTATTCTCCGCCCACAGCGCCGGCGGCCTTCATGAGTTGCTGGTGAAGCTGCTCGAGATTCTGCGTCTGAGCCAGGATGGAATCGAGGATCGTTTCGAAGAACATCCCTTCCGCGATAGTCGTCCAACCGGGTCGGTGGATGATTCCGATCAGCTGCTCGTGGAAGCCGTCGCTGGGAAGGTTCGCAACCGCCTGTTTCACTTGACGGAGTTTCTTTTCGAAGCGCTGAACGTGACCGTCGGATGCTGTGTGCTGCGATTTTGCGAGTGTAGCCATGGGATTTCTCTCCTTGTGTCGGTGCATTTGCTTTGAACACTCTTTAGTGAAGGCGAGACTGCATTCGTATCAGGCCATTGCAGATTTGTTTTCGGCGAATATCAGAGGTTGAGTTGCATACAACTCTTCCGTGGTCGTTGTCAGGATGCTTTGACTCCCCGTTCACCGCGCGCTCAATCAACAGCAATGAAATCAGCCACGACGATCAAGACAGAGGGAATATCTATGCCAAATGCTATCGAGCCAAACGGGAACGACCCAGACGGTGTGGGACCGCGTGGCGGCCAGCCGCCAGTTCAGGGACCTGATGGCCAGGAAGAAGGTCTTCGTGATTCCGGCCTTCATTTTCTTTCTGACTTACTACTTTGTGCTGCCGGTTCTGGTTGGCTATGCGTCCGGATTCATGTCCATCAAAGTGTGGGTAACGTTAATCTCGCCTATCTGTTCGCGCTCTCCCAATTTGTTATGGCGTGGCGTGGTTCCCGCTGGAGAATCCGGGGATTCTTAGCATTCCCCTGGGCTTCCTTGGAGCGATTCTTGGCACCCTGCTGAGCCACGAACCAACGTCGCAACATAATTTCAACGAACTGCTGGTGGGTTCGAACACGGGCCGTGGCGCGGAGAAGGCCACGTCCAGCCACTGAGTTCGTGTACGGCCAGGTAGCTTGCAAGCCACCTAACTACGTCAGCCTGGGGTCGACGGCTCTCCGCTCCAAGAGGAGAGCTCGCATCTCCCTGTGGCCGATGACCCGGACAATCTCTCTGAAACCGAAGAATGGAAGGAGCAGGATGAAAGCTGTGACAGCCACCGCCAGGAGGCCTCTCGGATTCCAGCCAAAGAAGGGCGGAAGGCTGTCGCTGATCGTATGTCCATGCCACATGCCTATCAGGACCCTCTCCAATACGTGGAAACCGATGAACAGCAAGGTGAAAACGAAACACTTATGAAGGATCGGATAGATGAGGGGCTTGCGATCGAACCGCGTTCCGACGCGAAAATGCTCTCCGATGAGCAGGACCTTGGCAAAAACAAAGGCATTCACGATCGCAAGCGTATGCTCCGTGTAATCCAAATGACGCTGCGACAGGATGATGCTGGTGTGAATGGAAAGCAGTCCGAAGACGACCCAAAGGTAGAGGAAGATCGCAAGAAGGCGCTTGAACTCGACGAGGGCTTTCTCTTTTAAGGGGCGCTTAGGGGGAATCAAGAGGACTTCATCCGCCATATTGGGACTCCCTCAGTTACCGTCGCAACAGAAATGTGCGTTTACTGGAGACTCTAAGCCCGAATCCCAGTCTCGGCAACTGGGAAATCTGTCATCATCAGCCTCCGGCCGCCCTGGCCGTCGCCCCGGATGAGAAGCAGCTCGCGGTGACTATCTCCTCCGACCCACCGCGTATATGGCTCGTGGGCAGCGACGCAAAGCGCCCCCATCTGCTGGAACTGGATTGGCCCGTGGATGCCCTCGAATCCCAGGGACAGTGGGCTCCCGACGGGCGCACTTCATTTTCAATTCCGACCGCGAAGGTCGGGGGAATGTGTATGAGCTGGTGTAGCCACGCTGGTTCGAATTCTGGAAAAAGCCAGAGGCGGTAAGACTCACGGGCAATCAACTAAACATCACCGATGCCGCTCCGGCGCGGGACAGCAAAAGCCTGTTTGTGCTGGGACGGATGGAATCCGGAACAATGCGGGGGTTCGATCCACGAGCGGGAAAACGGTTTCGTTCCTGGGAGGGCTTCCGGCGCATGGCCGCTTTGAGCGTGTTTCAGACATTTCGGATACGTCGGCAGCCAACGATGCTTTCGTGAGTGTGACGGCGGACGGACAGCCAGCCATCATGAGCCACGCAGGCGCGGAACAGGTCTATTCGCTGCAGTGGAAATGATTGGACGGGATGAGCGTCGCTCGACGGCGCTCTCATTCGCGGAAATTGAAAGATTTGCCCCAATAGCCGTACCGCGCAGCGGCAACGCCAGATCAATACTGAAATGTCGGCGAGTGTTGAGTGATCGCCACGTTTGACGGAAAACGGGCATGTCGGACAGTTGACGAACCGGAGGAAATATACGGGATGGCGTGCGTCCAAGTGAAAATGCATTGCAGGGCAACACTGAGAAACGACAGGGAGCCTACTCGATACGCTTTGCGTGGTGGTCGCCGCCCTGGTGAAGGATCAGTTCGGTCGCGCGGCCTTGGGCATCGGTCACGAAGGTGATCTGTGCATCGACGACTTTCAGGAAGAAGTCGCGGTCGCCTTCGGGAAAGATCTGAACGATCGATTGTCCGGTCGCTTGCGAGAAGATGTTATCCCCTGCGCGTGTGATCGTCAGGATGAATCCCGGAGCGAGTTGATACTTGCCGACGTAGCCATCGAACAGCTTGGGATCCACCGCGACCTCTTTGTGTTGTTTCGGAGGAGGAGGAGCAAGCGCGGGGCTCACTAAACCGGCGATCTTTTCCCCCATCACTCCTGGCCTTGCTCCGGCCAGGTTGGAGAGCACGACGACGGTCAGGTTGTCATCGACGTAGCGCCGGATATCACACGTGAAGCCCTGCCAGGCGCCTCCGTGTTCGATAAGCTTATGCCCATTCACCGTAGAGATTTCCCAGGCGAAGCCGTAGTTTGCCGGATTGGGGCTGCCGTCATTGAGCGGAAACACGGTCCAGATCCGGTCGAGGCTGGATTGCTTCAGCAGGCTCGTGCCGTAGAGAGCTTCATCCCACTTGGCGAGGTCCAGCACATTGAAGTAAAGCGTGCCGTCCGCCGTTGAGTTGAATGTGGGCGAGACCCACTCCTGGTTCTGAAGCTTACCGCCGCGCATCTCGTAGCCCGACGAGCGATTCGCGATGATGTCACGATCGCTGATGATCCGAGTCGAGGTCATGTACCACGGTTTGAAGATTCTCTCCTGCAGGTCATCGCCGTAGAACTTGCCGGTAACTCTATGGATCATGATTCCGAGGAGTACGTAGTTTGTGTTGCGATAGTCCCATCGGTCCCCGGGAGCGAACTCGATGGGGAGTGCCTCGATCTTTTGGACGAGTTCGTCCTCACTGAAATCCAGCCGCAGGTAGAAGGCGCCCTTGGGCCCGATGCGCTCGCCGGACTCGTACTCCGCCAGCCCCGAGGTGTGGGAGAGAAGATTCTTGATCAGGATAGGCTTCCAGGTTGCGGGTGCGTCAGGGAAATACTTCACGATGGTGTCGTCGAGTCCGACTTTGCCTTCCTCAACGAGCATCATTACGGCCGCGGAGACGAACTGCTTTCCCACTGAGCCCGACTGGAAGAGAGTCTCCGGCTTCACGGGGACTTCGAGTTCGACGTTGGCCAGTCCATAGCCCTTGGCGAGGACAATTTGTCCGCGGTTGTAGACACCCACTTCGACACCGGGGATGTGCTCGCGTCGCATCTCGTCAATAACGTAGCGATCGATGCTGGTAATCTGCTCAGGCTTTAGGTCCGGTGCATGGGGCGCGGCGGATGTGTGTCCGACATTCGCAGCGGGCATTCGCTCTGCGCTTTCGATGACCAGCGCATCTTTCGGGCGGTCCTGTATTTCAAGGGACAGGCCGAGTTGCGCGACGGCGTCGAAGATAGAGACCGCAAGTGGATCTTTGGGAGCGCCCGCAGCCACGCTTGCTTGGACGGCGTCGTATGAGCGCCTAGCCATCCAATCGATTTGGAAGTCGTAGACGCCTTTCAATCCGGTCATATCGAGAACCGGCAGGGTTATGTAGCCGCCCGCCATCTGGGGAAGCAGATCTGCGAGGGCGGACATGCTGTAGGAATGACACTGGACGTGGATTTGTTTCGGATCGCCGGCGGTCGGTGAGCAGTCGGTGGCGCCTGGATTGGAGGACGGTTGCAGCCTTGGTCCATTCTTGCCCACCGTCAGGACGTAAACGGAATTGGCTTTCTTATCGTGGCGGATGGAGAGCTTGAAACGTTCTGCGAGGAGCGACTGGACCATCAAGAAGCGGTCTGATTGCGATGATGCGGGGCCGGCGTAAGCTTCGATGTCGAAGCGCTCGGTGTCCAGCCAATCTGGGCCGCCGGTCACGAGTTCTGCGTCGATGTCGTACGCGGCGGCGACGATCTTCCTCAGACTGATGTTGCGAAATTGAATGTGGCCGTCCGGCAGTATGCCTTGGGTGACAATCTCATCTTCGGGCTGAGACGGATCGACCGTGGCTAACGCAAGCGGAGATTTGACGGACTGGCAAAACGCCGCGCTTGGGAAGAGCGACATGAGAGCGAGCGACCGCAGGATCTTGGACCCGGACGCAGCAAGATTCATGGACTTTCATCCTTTCGCTGCTAAAGAAGTAGCTATGCCGCTCCTCATCGAGGCGCGCACCCCATAGCTGTGCCGATCCCAAGCCCAAGGCATACGGATCGCCCACCCGGAAGTATGCATTGCAGCTATTTCGTGCGGCCTGGGAGCGAGGGTCGTGATCGCGATGCTCAAACACGCAACTTGTCCTGCCAAAAACTTACCACGCTTCCTGCTACCCGCGGAGCGGGTTTAATACAAATCGCCAATCTGTTCATCGAAAGCTGTATTTCATTCCTTGGAAACTTTATTTACCACTTTTGTGAGCAGAATCTGATTACGAGCATGGGGCCTCACTTGTCCTTTCCTGGCTTTTATCAGCATTCTGCGGAACAACCCACTTTTTGCTCATCAGAAGTGACAATGGAAATCCCTTTAGCGTGCGCGATCGTTAAATAGAAGACAACGGTCACCGAACTTCGGCAATCGCACGTCGTGCGGCGCGGAACGCAACCATTGGAAGCGCTCAGCGCAAGCTGGCCTCCAAAAACACGAGTTTCACCAAATGACTCGCAGCATCATCGAAGGAATCTCCCAGGTCTTTGTCATCGCCGGCAAAACGCTGCCGAAAGGGCGTCAAGTCCACACTTCCCTTCACGTCGTCCAAAGTTTGATTCATGGCAGGGCTCGTTTGCCTGAGCTCTTCGTTCATCTGATCTACTGCGCTCTTCATGAGGTCGCGCATTAGATAGATATAGGCCTTGTCGTGCATCACTGGCCCGTGTCCTGGAACAATCGTGTCCGAATCCAAATGGGCCAGGTTTTCGAGTGTCTGAATCCATTCAACGGGATAGCCATCGTAGATGTACGGAATCGGATACACCACCAGGTCGCCGGCAACCACGATTTTCTCTTGGGGGAGATACACCACAGCATCACCGGTCGTATTGCCCCGTCCTAGAAACTTGACCTGTACCTCTCGATTTCCAATATCAATGCTGAAATCGTGGTCGAAAGTTAGAGTGGCACTCTGGAACTTTACCTCCCTGATCTCCTCAGTCCACTGAATTTGCCGAGCAAGGGCCTTCTTCACCTCCGCCTTGTCATCATCGCTCAGTGTCTGCCCGTCCCGGGTCTTTCCCGTTTCCAGCATCTTCCGGAAGGTCGCGATAGTTTTTTCCTCCCTGCTCGCTGAACCCGGCCCAAACCGGTCCATCTCTTTCTTGGTTTCCACATGGGCGATGATTGTCAACGCGGGAAAGGCATCCATGTAGGCCCTGTTGCCCAGGTTGTGATCGTTGTGAAAGTGCGTATTGAGCACAAAGCTGACGGGCTTGTCTGTCCATTGACGGATCTGGACAATATCTTCGCGAGCGGCTGAAGGCAGGAAGCAGGTATCAACAACGAAAACCTGTCGGTCACCTATAATCACCGTGGTGTTGCCATTCGGCTCGTGCTGAATTTCATACACCCCGTCGCCGAGCTGGGTTATTTTTCGTTGCGACTGGCCGAACATGGGCGCGGCTGACGCCAAGGGAACTAGCGCCGTTAAGAAAAGCTGAAACGTAATACTTCGAATGCGCATCTGATCTCCTCGAAGAGAATCGGAATTTGTTGCCGTGATGTTTTACGCAGTTCAATTCGTATGTCTTCAAGACGGCAGATGAATTCCCATCCACCGCCGAGTTCGCTGTCCGCGAGAATCAATTCATTGCTGGCTTTTCTTAATGAGAGGAAAACGGCGTCATCCTCTATGTTCACGATGCCGAGGAAGTCGGGGTCGCGGAAGTTCTGGCTGCTGCGTCCACGAAAGAGAATCTTTCCATTCAGAAACACGCTCACATCATTGCTGTATCCGATATAGAGCTTCTTCACCTGGTCGCGATCCGAGCCGATATTGGTCCGCATATAGACGACCATCGTTCCCGGTTGAGGTTCCAGGCGTTTCGAGAGATCGGTTGCGTAGGTGACAATCGGATGCGGGCTGTCGCTGTAACGATTGATGACCACCAGACCAGGCGGCTCTGCTTCGACGTTCTGCCATTGGATGGCGTCGATCTCGGCCTGCGAGATAGGCCGTTCAAGATTGCGGGCCAATGCGTCGTACGAGGGTGAGAGGCTCCACTTGGTAAGAGTGTCTGGCAGCATGGGCCGCAGATGCGACTCCCCTGGCGCATCGGGTGTTGTGTAAATCTCAAAATTTGAGAAATAGGTTTCAGCGCTCAGCACGGCCAGTTCCACCAGTCTTCGTTGAACGCCGCTTTTCAAATCGTCCATCATCAGCGCGGGCTTGTTCATGTCTTTCACGTAGAACTTCGCCTGTGCTCCCTTGAGCTCAAGGCGCAGATGGAACCAGACATCTCTTGGAATATCGACGGCACCGGTGAAGCCGGGTCCGCTGTAGAGTTGCCCGCTAAGGCCGCTGTTGAGCACTGGCGTGTATTGCATAGCGTCAGAATGGCCCCAGCGCGTGGAGTCTGGGGGAAGCGAGATTGTTTGTGTGTTTGGGAATGTGCGGCTGCGATGAGAAGCAGCAGAACACGAACGAGTTGTCGATTCATGGCCCTTCTCTCAGCTTGCACGACGCTGTGAAAATACCCACTTGATCATCTCCGGCTCGGTGAAAGCCCACTGCCAGCAGTTGTGATCCACGCTGGCATATTCGGTGTAGAGCGGGCGGCCACCTGCCTTGCGCCTTGCGGCGATGCGGTCGCGCGATAGGGCAACAGGAACGGTCTGGTCAGCCTCTCCGTGGAAGGCCCAGAGCGGCGTTTCGAGCGACTCGGCGCCGTTTTCAGTCGATTGGCTTCCGCAGCAGATCACCGCCGCCGCAAAGAATCGTGGGCGGCTCGACAGCATGTTCCATGTCCCGGCGCCGCCCATCGATTGGCCGGTGACATAAATGTGCCGTTGATCAATGGCAAACTCGCGGTACAGCGCATCGACGATCTCGAGCGCGAGACGGTTTCCATCTCCCAGACCTGGAATTACCTTTGCCGGCCCGGAGTCATCTTGTGTCGTGTCATACTTCGCCCATCCGCGATCAGTCTGAGGTGCCAGAACGTAGCAGGGGAATTTCTTTTGATTCTCAGGCAGCAGCCAGACGCGTGTGCCATAGATGTTGCCGAATTCGAGCTGCTTCTTGTTGTCGTCCCCCAGACCGCCGCTGCCACTTAAATACACGACGAGTGGCAGCTTTTCCTTTGCCGTAGGGCGGAACAGACGATACGGCATCGTCCAGTCGCTCTCGTAAGTGCGCGCCTCGAACTTGTCCTGAAGTCCCTCGGATTGCTGCTTGAAAGCCTCAATCAACGCCGTCCGCTCCGGTGATGACGGGGCTCCGGGCGCCAGCGGTGGAGTTGTCACGCCGTTGGGTGAAGCTGCAAAGGCATTGGTCGTCGCCGAAAGGTTAAGTCCTATCTGCGCGGCGGCAAAGCCTCCCGCAGAGGCCGAACCCAAGAGGCGAAGGGCATCGCGGCGAGTCATCCGTTGCGATGTGACCTCGTGAGCTGTTTCCGAATTGTTGAATGAATCAAACATGCATGTGATCTGACCAACGAACTTTGGGGAGTCTAACTGCCAGTCTCAGCGAGTTCTTTGAGATTGGAGAAGTACCCTTCGGTAGTTGAGTGCGACCAGTGGCGACGGGCCGCGCAATACAGTCAGGAGCAGGACCGAAGTGCACAGGATCAAGTTTCGCGGGGCGCCGGAGATGCCGGAAAGGCGCGATATATTCATGAGAGATCGACTCCAATTGAGACAGTGGCCCGCAAACGGAAAGACCAGAAAGATGAGCGAATGTTATATCGGCGTGAGCACCTTGAAATCGATTTGCCATGAACAGTCAGTTTTCGGGGATGAGATGCATTGAACTGCGAGAATCCCGTGGGAGCGATGGAGGCCACGCAACCAACTTACCTCTTAGATGCAGACGTGTGCCCCCCCACCAACCTAAGCCCGGGCCAGGAGCGAACTCATGAGAACTTCGATGCAAACCAGATCCGCCCGATCGTCGGATTCCAAAATCACGCGTAGTTCTTCCTCTATCTCTTCGAGGTATATCTCCTCCTGACTAGCAAGGCCGCCGCCATCCGAATAAGAGACAACATCTTCGGCGAAGAGAGCTTCTAGCGCGGGTACGCCGGCAAAGACACCCAGATCGCGTGGCCGATGCATGCTAGTCCCATGAGCATCCCGCAAAAGGCGCTGTTAGCTCCTCCGCAGTGAATTTGACTGATTTTATGCTTGGTCAATCACTCCATCTCAACGCTTCACTGGGGGGTCTCGTGATGTATCTGTACTAAGACCAGCTCTTAGTTACTTTCCGTCGCAAAATGGGGAGGTGAAAGTAGGGCCATTGAATAGAGAGGTACGCGGTGTGGAGAGAAAACGCTAAAGGACAAGGCTGGGACGGTTTTTGCGTTGTATGTTGAGGCATGAT
>JBAVYX010000060.1:0-7297 GCA_049588475.1 Silvibacterium sp.
GGATTTAAGCGAAGTGGGTATCTATTCTCTTGCTTATACCCTGGGTATGGTCATGTTTATCATGACGCAGTCACTCTCCATGGCTTGGCTTCCGATGTTTTTCGAGTTAGCAGCTGACCAGGATGAAAATCATCTGATGCTGGGCCGTATCTGCTCGGGATTGATGATCTTCCTCGTTGCCATCGCGTGTCTCGGCATACTGCTCTCGCCGCCGTTTGTGCACATCGCCCTCGACTACCGCTATCATGCGGCTGCACGCATTGCGCCCCTGGTCGTTATGGGCTATTTGTTTCATGCGCTATTCTCGCTTTTAAGTCTTTCTATACTCCAGGCGAAACGCACGGCATTTGTTTTCCTGATCAGCTTGACAGCATTCTCCGCGAATATGATCTTGAACTTCGCGCTCATCCCCAGGTGGGGAATATATGGCGCAGCCTGGGCGACGACAATAGCCTACGCAGTTGAGGCTTGCTTTGCGTTCCTATTGGCTCAGCGCTTCTTCCCCCTGTCCTATCGAATGCCCGGCATTCTCGCTGGCTTTGCTGTGGCCGGAGGAGCTCTCTGGCTAACCCAGTTAGAGTGGATGCTGAGGTGGCGAGGGCTCATGCTCGTCATTTCCGCTGGCATGGCGCTGGGATTGCTTGCGCTCATTGGGAGGCGTGACCTGCAGAGCGCCCTTATTGTCATTCGAAAGAAGCGACAGCCTCAAGCCACTGTGTAAGAACGAGCTATTTGGGAATAGCCTTAACTGGTCGGATTTAAAGCCCTTCACTCCATCGTAGAGTTTTTTGATGCACAGTGCCAAGACCTGACGGCTGCCGGATATCGATTCAATTGGGTGTCACAAACCATCTGGTTGGAAGAGCGTCCCAGGAAGGACACTGCACGATCGAAACGCTGAACAACGCGGCTGTGGGAACAACCTGAGTTTTGACGAGCAATCCGAACTTCCAGGTGACCTTCCGGCGGGCCAACACCGGCGCGGTGGCAGGCGCCGAGGTTGCCCAAGTTTACTTGGGATTGCCGGGCAGCACCAACGAGCCCCCCAAGCGTCTAGTGGGATGGCAGAAGGTGCTGCTGCAGCCCGAATCCGCGCAGATGGTGACCATCGAGGTGGACCAGTATGATTCGTCCCACCCCATGTCGTACTGGAATCTCGGAACGAGCAGTTGGACTTTGGCTCCGGGCACCTACACGGTTTACCTTGAGAACTCGTCAAGCGCCACCAGCTTGCGCACGGTAGGAACGATCATGATAAGCCCGTAGCCGAAGAGGTCAAGGCCGTTCACAGCGATGGAAACCCTTGCCACAAGCACCAAAATGGCGGGTTATGACACAAACCATGACACAAACACCCTGCTTGTGAATGCTCGCCTTGTCTAAATTATTGGATTGATTGGTGGACCTGATCGGGATCGAACCGATGACCTCTTTCCAAAAGACAACCAACGCTGGATGCAGAGAAAGAGAAGCGAACGTCTAAGGCTTCCGCTTCCCTCGTTTCTGCCGCTTCGCCCAAACGGGCAAACTAGCTCGCCGTTTCTCCCGCCTTTCCAGTCAGTTCCGCGTAGGTAAATCTTTCCTGCGATCTGCGATAGGACCGGTCAAGGTCTGCGGATTTTGAGTCGCTATCTCGAGAATTTTAAGTTCTGCATTTACCTGATTTATAAGCCGGTTAGCGGTTGCTACGGTGCGGTTCTATGCGGTCCTGTGAGGCCCAATTCTGGCAATTTGGTCATAGTTTGGGCATAGCTTCTGACTGGCGCCGTACCCGTACTCGCGTAAACACGCGCCCCTATGGACCGAGCTGCCGCGAATCCAATGGGGTCGTGCAAAATATACGATCGTGTCGTATATTTTGTAAATGTGGATTCCGCGTGATGTTGAGGCCCACCTGAGGCGCTCGGCGAAAACAAGGCCAGTGATCGTTCTGACCGGTGCCCGACAGACTGGCAAGACCTCCACCTTCCGGCACCTATTTCCGGATTACGCCTTCGTGTCCCTCGATCTCCCCACCGAGGCCGAGCAGGCCGAAAAGGAGCCGGAGCGCTTCCTTCAGCGTCAGCCTCCCCCTGTCATTATTGACGAGGTGCAATATGCCCCTGGTCTCTTTAGGCATCTCAAGGTTGCCGTCGATGCTCACCGAACACGCAACGGGCAATTCCTGCTTACCGGGTCACAGAAGTTTACCCTGATGAAGAACGTTTCCGAATCGCTGGCGGGCAGGGCCGACATCGTGGAACTGGAGACGCTCTCTTTTTCCGAGATCCGCGGAGCATTGCCTAGAGCCGAGCTCGAAACCGCCATTGTGCGCGGTGGTTTCCCGGAGCTTTATGCCAACCCGGACATCGATTCGGTCGCCTTCTACAATTCCTACCTTGCGACGTACCTGGAACGCGACGTCCGCGCCCTGACCAACGTTGGTAGCCTGCGAGATTTTGAACGATTTCTGCGTGCTTGCGCTCTCCGGTCCGCAAATCTGCTGAACAAAGCGGACCTGGCGCGCGATGTCGGAATCGCACCATCGACAGCGAATCAATGGCTGTCCGTGTTGGAGGCGTCTGGGCAGGCAGTCTTGCTTGAGCCGTGGTTCTCGAACCGAACCAAGTCTATCGTCAAGAGCCCGAAACTCTACATCGCGGATACCGGCCTGCTTTGCGCTCTGCTCAATATCCGATCAGAGGAAGCTCTTCGCCAATCGCCCGCGGTAGGTGCAGTCTGGGAGACGTTCGTTTTCGCTCAACTTCGGGATCGCGAGCGCCGCGCCGGCCGCACAGGCAGCCTCTTCTTCTGGCGTGACCGGACTAGAGAAGTGGATTTCGTAGTGGACGCCGGCGGGCGCGTGGAATTGTTTGAAGCGAAATGGACGGAACTTCCGGACCTCGGCGACACGGTCAATCTCAACTTTGTGCGGAACGTGATCGGCAAGTCGCGCGTGACCGCCGGCGTAGTCGTCTCGCGCACCCCGAATAGCTTTCCATTTTCGAATGACTTTCGCTCACTGCCAGTGACCGAACTCGGATGACTCTCTCGGGTCGGAAATTCCGGGCGCATACCTCTGCGCCATGAGCTCTCTGAGAATTGCGAAAATATACTCTGTTGTGAAGAAACTGGTTTACGCGGACGGAGAACCAGCTTGAACACGGCCGATGGCGAGCTTTCGAACTCTGGGGCGCACCTCGCAGAAGTGCAAAAACTGCGGGAAGAGAACCTCCGTCTGCGAAACCTCTTAAGCGCGCACGGTATTCAAATTCCAGATTCAACAACCTCCACTGGGGATTCCCTTCAAGCTTCTAATTCCGCCACAGAAGCCCGCAGTCCAGGAATGAGCACTGCCGGGCAACGGATCGCGTTGTTCCGCAGTCTCTTCCGCGGTCGCGAGGACGTCTTTGCCATTCGTTGGCAAAATGACGACGGGCGATCTGGATACATGCCCAAAGCGGATCGCGACTGGAAATCATATTTGGGTGCCAGCGCCGAAGATCGTAAGAAAGTTGATCGCCTAACGCGAAAGTACAGGCCGCTCACCGACGACGTTGTGCGCGGGCACCTTGTTGGCGAGTATACGGTCGGGCTCTATCCGCTTCTACAGGACGAGACATGCTGGATTCTGGCGGTCGATTTTGACAAGAAGACATGGCAGCAAGATGCAGCTGCATTTCTTACAGCCTGTCGTGAGTTCGAGGTGCCGCGGCGTTGGAGCGCTCGCGGTCAGGAAACGGTGGTCATGTATGGATATTCTTTGAGAACGCAATCCCCGCGACGACCGCACGGAAACTTGGCTGCGTAATTCTCACTCGAACCATGGAATCACGCCACCAGGTGGGACTAGATTCTTATGATCGCTTCTTTCCAAACCAGGACACAATGCCGAAGGGAGGGCTTGGCAACCTAATCGCGCTTCCGCTGCAGAAGGCGCCTCGCGCAACCGGAAATAGCGTTTTTATTGATGCAGAATTCCGTCCCTATCAGAATCAATGGGAGTTTCTGGCAAACATCAAGAGGATGCCTGCTGAGGCAGTCGACGCAATAGTACTTGAGGCGCAAAGGCGCGGTGACCTAATCGGTGTCAGGATCAGTATCGCCGAAGACGAAGACATAGACCCCTGGATGCTCCCGCCGTCGCGAACGAGAGCGGATCGTCAAATAGCCGGACCCTTTCCCAAAAAGGTCCAAGTGGTTCGGTCGAATCGTGTATATGTTGAGAAAAATGAGCTGCCCTCTGCAATGTTGAACCGGCTCTTACGCCTGGCAGCATTTCAAAATCCCGAGTTCTATAAAGCGCAGGCTATGCGCCTTCCCACATTCAACAAGGCGCGAGTAATCGCCTGTGGAGAGGATCTCGCGAACTACATCGCATTGCCGCGCGGCTGTATAGCGGATGTCGCGCAGCTACTTGAAACACACAAAATCGATATAGTGATTCGCGACGAACGCTTTGCTGGTCATGCAATCAACGTGGAGTTCACCGGTCAGCTGCGCCCGGCGCAACAAAATGCCGCCGCGATGATCGCCGAACACGACCAGGGGATTTTGTGCGCTCCTACTGCATTCGGAAAGACTGCTTTGGCCGCCTGGATGATTGCTGCACGGAAGGTGAATACCCTTGTGCTGGTGCACCGTCAGCAATTGCTCGATCAATGGCACGCAAGATTGGCAATGTTTCTCAACATTCCAGCCAAATCAATAGGGCAAGTTGGTGGAGGAAAAAGCGAGCGGACTGGGTTGGTTGATATTGCCATCATCCAGAGTACCCACGACAAAAGGGGAGTAAAAGACCTGGTCGCGGAGTACGGTCAGGTCATCGTCGACGAATGTCACCATCTGTCCGCGTTCACTTTTGAACAGGTAATGAAACAAGTGAAGGCGAAATATGTCCTTGGATTGACAGCAACTCCCGAGCGCAAAGACGGACATCACCCCATCATTCATATGCAGTGCGGCCCGATCCGATACAAGCTCAGCGCTCGCTCGATGACCGCTGCTTCGCCATTCGAGCACGAGATTATCCCGCGATTGACAGAGTTCTGCTTGCCTCCCGAACGAGCTGACACGACGATCCAAGCATTGTATGCCGCGCTTGCAGATGACAATTCCCGCAATGAACTCATTGTCCGTGATCTTCTGCGCATGGTCCAAGATGGATGTTCGCCGCTACTCCTCACCGCCAGAACCGAACACCTAAGGTATTTTGAGGCGGCTCTCGCGGGAAAGGTGGAAGGCGTGTTTGTACTGAAAGGGGGCATGGGGAAGAAGCAAAGACGGTCGATAGCAGAGGCAATTGCCGCCGTACCGGAAGACCGGTCAAGAGTCATCTTGGCAACGGGCAGTTACATCGGTGAGGGTTTTGACGATGCCCGCCTGGACAGACTGTTGTTGGTGATGCCAGTTTCGTGGAAGGGCACTTTGCAGCAGTATGTAGGACGCCTTCATCGGCTTCATGACGCAAAGCGCGTTGTCAGGGTTTACGACTATGTCGATTCCAATGTCCCCATGCTGGCGAGGATGTATGCGCGGCGAACAAAGGGTTACACCTCCATCGGCTACCGGATTTGCAATACTTCCGATGAGGTATTTGGAGCGGAACGCCAAGCAAATGGATTCGAAAACACGAAGCGCTCAGACGGACAATAGAGGCTGATTTGCCGTTGTCCCGACAGGTCGCCCTGAAAAATGACATTCCCGGAATAGCTGAATATAGGCCGAGGCTCTGTGGCGGTGCTACTCTCTGGCTATCCGGGAATGTCATTTGTCTCTTCAGAACAAGTCCGCGGACGTTGCTCTAAAGGTGATGGGCTTCACACCGGGTGCGGTTTTTTGCCGGTCGGCGACGCGCTTTGCAATGACCGCTTTCGTAGCTTCGTGCTTGGATTCTCGGACCTGACGAGGTAGGCCAGTCCGGGACAACGCGTGCACGTACCACAATGATTGCATGTCGAGCGCGCGCGGTGATGGAGCGCACCTCGTTGAGCTGGTCGGAATGGCGCCAGCTATCCATGGATTTCCGCCGGCGCACATTGCGGCTGGGAAACAGGTCGCCATAGGGCGAGATGTAACACGCGGTGTGGCCTGCGCTACCCGGAGACTCCTATAAGACGTCATCGTTCACAGCAGGCGGCGGGGCACAGAATTCGTCAACGTCGCCAACTAGGTCTGAGTTGCGAAACACATCTTGCGCGAATTTCGCTCAGGCTTCTTTACGTAGATCGACCCCGGTATCTCCGGATCGAATGCGAAGCAACTTGCTTCCGTACCGCACATGATGCAGCTCTCCGCGGAATCCGCGTCGCACTCCAGCGTCCATCAACGCAGGTTTCCCTCCTGGCTTAGCGGCATAGCCAAAGAGCACGCTGATAATAGTTTCCGCAAAGGCCCCGCCGCCCGTACACTCACGCATACAGCCTTCCCTTTGAGCAATCCGTACCGGCGCATCATGTTGGCCCCGGGTTGGTCCGTAGAACTCATGCGCCTGCGCGTAAACGCCTTCGTAGATCGCGGCCTGTGTTCGCCGCAGAAACGGAATTGCCTCGTCCCAGTAACCCAATGCGCACATCGCATCCACCGTCACCGCCGGCCAAGCGTCGTATGCCCCCATCGATCCATGATCGGGACGGTCGGAGGTGGCAGCGGCCACGTCGAGCTTCGACTGCGCTCGCATCCACCTCTGGGTCAACAGCTCCCGTTTTACGAAGCCGACCATCTCCTCTCGAACATTGGCTGAAAGATCGCCGGCCATGAAGCGGCCTACCGTCGCAAAGTCATAGCAGTGCCGCATCTCTACGCGGCTCCCGTCCCGGTGAAGGCTCGCCCAGACGCCCGTTCCCGGAACATACAAAGTCATCACCGCTTTTGCCATCGCATCAGCTTCGGCGTGCATTTGGCGAGCCTCGTCCGGCTCGCCAACCACAAGCAAGATGTCGGCAAACTCGCGCATCATCCAAACATCGGCCGCATTGAACGACGGCACCTTGTGAATGTAGGTCGGCACGCACTCCAGTAGGTTCTGCGCCTCGCCATAATCGGCCAAAGTGTCCGTGGGCGCGCGCAGCAGCTTCTTCCAATTCGTCGCCAGCACGCGCAGCCGTTCGAGCACCGTCTGATCAGCGATCTTCTCCTGGAGGAAATCCATATCCTGCGTCACGCAGAGATAGGACCATGTCAGCCGGAAGATCGACAGATCATTGGCCGCATATCCGCGCAGATCCCATCCCTCCGGCACGACCAGCTTCTCCGGTGAAGGGGGCCGCTGAGCCTTGAAGATGATCACTGCATACGCATGATGATCCTGCTCCAGAAA
>JBAVYX010000061.1:0-8593 GCA_049588475.1 Silvibacterium sp.
CAGAGAATAGCGAAGATACCACCGGACCGCGCAGAGTATGAGGCCGGGTTCGGTCTGACGCCATTTGAAGAGCGCGGGTCGGGTTATCATTTCGCGATTCTTTCACGTCACCGCCAGCAGCCCTGAACGTTGCAACACATCCGGGCTAACTAATTGCTCGCTGGGACACTGGCCGATGTGACAGTTGCCGACACCACGATGCGGGCATAGAGTTTTGGATGCGTCCATAACTCCGGCGCATGTAACTGTAAGAAGATGTGGGGCTTTTGGGGAAAATTATGGCGAAAGGCAAAGAGAAGCCAAAAGAGAAGAACGACAAGAAGGCCAAAGCCGGTAAAACCACCGCCGCCGTCAAAACGACTGCACCCGCCGCCTCCGACATGGCGAGCTATGCCGACGGGACGCCCCTTGACCGAGTGCAATATCTCGAAGCCAAGCTCATCTTGAAACCCGACCGTTTCAATTCGGTGCAGAGCTTCCGCGACTTCGGCAAGATCGTGCAGCGTACGGCGAAGAAGGTTGGTGTAGGTTTCATTGAGGACCGTGAGACCGGGCTAAGACCGGAAGTCCGGGAGATCATTTTTGGTGACACGCCCGACTTCCGCCTTTACAACAACGCGTTCATCCTGCGCAGGCGCATCTCCTATGTGGATGGCTTCCCTGTGGGCGATCCAGAAATCGTCTTCAAGTTCCGTCACCCAGACGAACAGCAAGCGACGGCCGTGGACGTGCGGCCAGGATCGCAGGAAAATACCGGATTAAGTTCAAAGCCGAGGCCCTTCCTCTGAAGGATCAGGTCGGCGGATATCGCATCCTCTACTCGCACAACTGCCAGTTCGGATTGAGCCAGATGCACGACGCAGAAAAGGCCTCGATGGCCACTCTCGTGAAAGTGTTCCCGGCGCTGGCCTCCCTCAAGAAATCCGACGACGAGAAGATAAGCCTGGTGAACGAAGGCATTGTTGAAGAGGTACTGCTACCGCTTGGTCAACTGGACTTCGGCAAAGGCGTGGTTGCCAAGTGCGACATCGGGTTATGGCGCACTCGCGGCGAGCATAAGTCTCTGGTGGGTGAGTTCGCATTTCAGGTCAAGTTCGATCGCAGAGAGGATGTAGCCGAAAAGCAGAAGAAGCTTGCCGCGCAGTTCTATATAACGCTGCAACAGGACGTACAGGATTGGCTTGCGCTCGGCGTAACCAAGACCGGCATGGTCTACCGCCTCAAGGGGAACGAGCCCCAGAGCCATGAGTGACGCTGCCCTCAATCCCTCTCTCGAATCTCTGCCCGCCGCGGCTCCGGTTGCCGCTCAAGCCTCAATCGCCCAGATATTCCTCGAGTTCCTCATCATCGGAGCCACCAGCTTCGGCGGTGTGGTGCCTTACCTGCGCGGCAGCCTCGTTGCCAAACGCGGATGGATCAACGACAAGGAATTCGTCGAGATGCTCTCCATCAGCCAGAGCCTTCCCGGGTTGAACGCCACCAACATGGCCATTCTGGTAGGTGAAAAGTTGCGCGGCGCGCTCGGTTCCATCGCTGCGATCATCGGCATCTGCTTGCCGGGTGCCGTGCTCATGTACATCGTGGGCATCTTCTACCGCATCCACGGTGACCACGTCTGGATCACGGCGGCGCTGAAAGGAGTGGCCGCCGCGGCAGTCGGCCTGATCCTGTCGACGGTTGTAAGCATGAGCAAGAAGTCGCTCTCAGGCAAATTTGACTTTGTTTTCATCGCGCTGACCATGATTGCCGTCAACCGTTTGCACCTGGGAGTTCCGCGTACGCTCGTAGCGGTCGGCCTCCTGGCAATCCTGTTCCATCGGCCACGTAAACAGCAGAAGGAGAGTGGAGCTCAATGAACCAGATCCCGGCTCTCATTCGCGTTTTTGCCTACCTTTCGATCCTAACTGTTGGCGGCGGCATGGCCGCGTTCCCCGAGTTGAAGATCCTGACCGTCGAGGTCCACAAGTGGCTCACCTTCCCGCAGCTGATTCACATCTACAGCGTGGGACAAATGTACCCCGGCCCCAACATGATGATGATCGTCGTCATCGGACAATGGGCAGGCGGATTTCTCGGCGCGCTCGCTGTACTGATCGCCTTTTTCGGACCGACTGCGGTCCTCGCATTCATTGTCGCCCGTGGGTAAAAAAAGCTGGAAAAATGGCCGTGGCGGACCTCCATCCAGGAGGGATTGGCTCCGGTCTCTATTGGTCTCTTGCTGGCCGGCTGCTTCACTATGGCCAAGGGCGCAATCTTCGGTGTCGAGACCGCAGCGATCGCCGTCGGCGTGCTGCTGATCCTTTTGCATTACAAGATCAATCCAGCGCTGCTCGTGTTGGGCGGAGCGGTAATTGGAGTGCTCTCCTTCATGCCCAAATAACACAGGCTGGTCTACACTCTTCAGTAATCGAGGAGGGCCCCACATGGCAACCGAAACCTCCGCCGAGAAGCCGACCCTCAAAGAGAAAGCCTCTGTAGAGTTCAGGCGCTTTCTCGTCATCTTCCTCTATCTCTGGGTCGTCTTCGGACTGCTCTCCATCCACAAGAGCATCGTCATGTCGCAGCGTCATCTGGATACCGAGGAGCATGCCTTCGCGATCGTGAACGCCTTCGTCTTCGCAAAGGTCCTTCTCGTCGGAGAGCATTTCAAACTCGGAACTCGGTTCCGGAGCAAACCACTCATCTACCCGATTCTTTACAAGTCTTTCATCTTCAGCGTGGTCCTTATCGTCTTTCACATCATCGAGAGTGCCGCAGTAGGTCTGTTCCACGGGCACACCATCGCCGAGAGCCTTCCACCCTTTCTCGGGTGGAATCCCCGGGGCCTCCTGGCCGTCGGCGTCATGTGTTTCGTCTTGTTGTTGCCGTTCTTCGGATTCAGAGAGCTTGCCCGGGTGATCGGCCACAAGGAAATGCGGGCTCTGATTCTGGAGCGCGAAGGGAGCGATCCGAGGCTGTCGCTGTTAGGGCGGCAGTAGCCCGGGCCTGTTCGTAGCACAGTAGCCATGAGGCCAAGAAATCGGGCCGTTAGTAACCAATTTTCACCGGAGTTTACATGTCATTAAAGAACAGAGTTGCCATCGTGACAGGTGGAAACTGCGGTATAGGCAAGGCTATTGCGCTCGAACCATTCGACTCGTTCTCGGTGAACAGCAACTCTTAAGTGATTGAATCTAATGGTGGGCGAGGCGGGAATCGAACCCACAACCCCCGGCTTAGAAGGCCGGTGCTCTATCCGATTGAGCTACTCGCCCGTATGGGCCCGTGTGGAGAGGAAAGGCGCCAGATTCATTGTAGCGGCAACAGCGGCGCCGAGCACAGCCCGCCATGCGGTGTAGGCGGCAGGCGCATCCGCGCCACAACCGGCCGCATAGAGCGTGATGCCATAACCGGAGTATGAATCGACACTCGCGGGCCTAATAATGAATTCGACGCGACCATTCGGGAGAGTGAGAGTTCGCAGATGACGTGTTAGGCCACGCACCCATCGCTCGTGAAACTCAAACGAGGCCAGGGTATCGGGATCGATCTGGAGAACGTCGATGTAGGAAGCGAGTCCACAGTGTGCGTCTTCAGCGAGAGAGCCGAATTCGTCGTGATCGATCTCGAAGCCGCTGAAACTCCAGACATCGCACTTAGCAGTGAAGACAGGCGATGCTTCTGAATTCATCATGATTAACGCTCGCTCCAGCGCGTGGTGATCGGCAGCTTCTTTAACAACCTGCACTACAGACGACACTTCGCGAAGATCGACGAAGCCCTCCCAGGGAATGTCGATCCTCGGCAGATCGGGTCCAACTTCCGCAGCCCAGTCAGCTTCCATTGGCATGCTCAAGCAAAAATCCAAGGAGCGTTGTTTCTGCCCAGCGTCCGTCATCATTTTTCGACGGCGCGAGAAAGGCGCAGTGGCCTCCATATTGCGTTTCAACGTATGTAACGTTGGGATTCTCAATGAGTGCTGTGCGCGTAGTAGGCAACATGCGAATAAAAGGATCGTCCAGCGAGTGCACGATGAGGGTGGGCACACTAATGCGGTCGGAATACTGCGAACTCGCGACGCCATAGTAGTAATCGTCGGCGTCGGCGAAGCCGCTGTAACGCGCCACGATATGCTGGTCAAACAGACGCATGCTACGAATTTTCCCGAGAGCGGCTGTTGCATAAATATCCGGGAAAAGCACCGCTTTGCGGCGAACACGGGCCAGCATGGAGCCCAGAAAGCGCCACTCGTAGATGCGATTCTGCGCCTCGTGCAAAGCGGAGGAAGAGACAGCCAAATCCATCAGTGGCGAGACACCTACGACTACCTTGAGTTGTGGCGGCGCCGCCGCGGCGAATTCGCCAGCATATTTCAGAACTAGGTTTCCACCCATCGAGTAGCCGACCAGCGCGATCGCTTCCAGCCGTTGGGCCTCGATGATCCTGTCCACAACCGCAGCCACATCTTCGGAGCGCCCGGAGTGGTAGATGGTCGGTGAAAGCTCATCGGTCCCGCCGCAACTGCGCATGTTCATGCGAACGACGTTAAAGCCGGCGGCTAATGCGCGTGCAGTATTGCCCAGCACATATTGCGAGCTTGACGAGCCTTCCAGCCCGTGGATGATGACGACAGTTAGACGCTCGCTTCGCACCTCCGCCGGTTGCCAATGGCAATGGCAGAGGACGGAACTGGGACCGTATCCGCCAACCGGCCCTTCCACTTCAACAACCAGAGATTCGGGTTCAGGAAGGGGTAATTTGCGGGGGAGAAAATTTCCAGCAAGCGTTTGCAGATGGCCATTACGCAGCATTCTGCGCGGAGTGAAGTCGCTAAGCCAAGAAGTTGATGTCCTTTCAGGCACTGATAGCATCTTGGCTGTCATGCGCTGGGCAGTCCTTCGAAGACCTCTACGGCTCGAAGCGCGCCTGCCTCTTCTTCATCGTGGAAATAGTGGAAGAGATCAGCTCGCGTCGCTTGCGGTTCGTGATTTTCGCGCACTACGGCAAAGTGAGACACTGATAAATTTTAGGCTGATTTCTGCTCTTGCACCACAGCTACGCGGGGGCAGTTCGGATACGCTAATGGGTTGGCTCGAGATCTGCGCTGATATTCATTTTTCCGCTTGTCACCTTCATTTTCCTGATCCAGGGTTGAAACCCTTTCTTTCTGATCGTTATCTCATGTTGTCCTGGGTTGAGTTCAAGTGTCGACGGTGTGCTGCCGATGAAATCGCCATCGATTTCAATATCTGCGCCCGGAGGATTGGACGAAACGTTGAAGCTGGCCTGTGCCACGACAGCTGGGCTTGCTTCGATCGGAGCTGGCACAGGAGCAGGAGGAGCGGCAGGAGGCGCAGCCGCACCCGCGACAGCACGACTTGTCATCCCTTTCGTCGCCCCCATGACTGCTCCAGCGATTGCAGCTCTCCGGATAATTCTTCTCATATCGGGTCTCTCCTTTTAAGATTCACCGAAAACGGCAAAAACAGTTGAGAAGTGTTGTATCAGGTCGGCGCCACGCCTGACCATGGTTGCGGCATGAATGTTTAATCATCAGAGACGCTCTAACCATTCAGCAAAGAACCGGCGTTGCCGGAGATAAGCGTCCTGTCACTACAAAGGAAGGCCGGGAGCACCGTTTCATTTTGTTCCGAGAGTGTAAGGGCAAGTAGGCTATTGGGGATCGATCTTCTTTTGCCCAATGCCGCCTGTAAGTTACAGAATATGCGATAAACGTGAGCGTAACCTGGCTGATTGGACATTCGATGTTCCTCGGGATACTGACGTGGTCCTTTTGTCCGGGTCGTTGGGAAAGGCATTGTATGTCCTTTAGGAGCGGGCCTTCTACTCGGTGTTTCTCTCCGCGCATCCACACCACCACCAACGGAGCATTGCGGATGAAAAAGAAGGTCGGGCGGGTCAGCTTTTTACCTTAGCAACCGGAAGGGGAAGACCATCGCCTAAGACCTCGGCGAGACGAGGGTAGAGTCCCGCGTGGCTGGTCCGGTAAAGCGCGAGCAGGCGTTTCGTCATCAGGTGATAGGCGCCGACCGCGTCATGCAAGTAAAAGACGCCATGCCCGGGGGGAACGCCTGCATTTCGGGAAGCCCGGAACACGGTTCTTAAAATCACCTGAAGGGTTGCGCGCTGCAGATGCAAAGCATCCTGCCGCATTCGCTCTTTAACAATGACGCTCTCCGTGAAGTTCCAGCGTCTCGCAAAGGCGGCCAACGCGATCAGGATTCTCGCATTGCGCCGCATTCGCCTGATGCCCTCAAGCCCCCCCCAGACTGCGCCAGATATCAACGGGCTCCGGGCCCAGCTGGTTTGGCGTGGGGTTCAAATACTCGTCTCCTAGAGTGGTAACAGCTAAAGAAATGGGCTGAAGCTTGTCGAGCAGATCGTTCCAATCGCGCCGATACAGTTGCCAGGCAGCTAACTGCCGGTAGAAGTACCGGCTGACGAGAACGCCGATAACAGACCAGAAGATAAGCGTGACGGGCAGCATAATTCATTTCCGCAAGCGCGACAACGACTCTTCGCTTCTCGAAAGATCGAACTTAACGCGGTAAAGGAGATCAAGCAGGTATTGCTCCATTTCCGGCGACAGTGGCTTCCTATTCCTTTCTGGCTGCCAAAACACCACGGCCCAGTAAATCGCAGCTGCTGTCCACGCGGTAATGCGCACATTGTCCAGCGCTGTAAACAATCGATACCCGCCGAGTACATTGTGCAGCGCGTCCACGAGGACCGCGATCACCGACCACACAAACAGCCCTTGCCCGAGACCCATCACATGGCTTCTCCATTGGAGTCCCAGGCTATTGGCAGCGCCCATCATGGCCGAAAACAGCTCAATGATGATGATGCCGGCGAACAGATTTCCGCGGATTTCCCATACATCGAGAGAGGACTTGGCGTCTGGATGCAGCAGGAGTGCCGCACCCGCTGCAACCATAGCACCCAGAAGTCCGGAGACCAGAAATTGCCCTCGGGCCTCAGATAACCATGTCCCAGTCGGGCGGAGCACAATGCGCGCCATCTCCATAATCACGCCTAACTGCAGGAGAAAATCAACGACAACGCAAGACCAGTAAATTGGGTCATAAAGATGAACAGGTCCCCAGCGATATATGAGGAACAACGCCGCCATCTCCGCTGTCAGAAAACGGATCCAGATGGTGAAGACAGGGAATTCCTGTGTCCGTTTTTTCAACACCAAAACAAAGAGTAGGGCGACGTTTGCGGCAAAGCTTGCCGCCCATAGCACGTTCTGTATGATGGAGAACTTCATGGTTTCGTGCGGCGCTTATGCTCCCCATGCACAACCGAGCCCTGCAAGAACCTCCCGATAAAGATTCATCCTAAAGCCCGAACTGCTGTTCGGTGTGGCGCCTGCAGCCGGACTGGCTAAAGGGACAGCCGGTGCTCCTGAAACTATATTTTTCATGGTGTGGGCTATCGTGAATACCGATGACGATAAACCGCGATCCATTCCATAAATGCTCCATACCTCTACCTTGTTCTTTGCCAGAGTCCAGAGCCAACGCGAGGCTGTTCCAATCCATGCCACTTGCCCGTCCAGGGGTGATTGTTCTCTTCTCGTGTTGTGCCACTCCGAGGCATATCGCCGCCCGAGCCCGGACGCGCTGGATGGCCTTTGTGGCAGCTTCATATTTCATACCTAGAGTCATAGCAACTTCTGCGGGGGTGGCATCTAATTGAAGCAACATAAGAATGCCCCGGTCGCGTTCACCAAACCTGGACTTCAATTGTTCAAAAAGAATCGCTCGGTCAACTTTTCCTTGAAATCCTTCATGCACTCCGGCAATGCTTTCGAGCTCGCGATCCAGGCCAACTGCTAATTCGTTCGCTCGTTTGGTCTTGAGCCAGCGCCGTACGGTTTCGTGCATTGCCGTATGGGCATAGCGTCGAACCGAGCCTTGCAAATTCTTATTTGCGATGCTCTTCGCCAAGCGTTCGGCCCAATTCGCGAGAAGTGCCGGGTCGATACGGGGGAATTCACGCACCGCCCAGTAGTGCGCGGCCTCGACGGCAGACTGTATGGCCGGCGATACAGGATCGTTGTTCTCGTCTACAAGATGCAGTCGTAGCCGCTTCATGCGAGAAAAACTCCCACAAGGCGGCCAGGAGACCGATTACTCGACGGCAATCTCAACCGCATTATTCCGCGGACTCCGATCTGAATGTCGAAAGGATCCCCTGGGCCACTATTGAGTTCACGCAGACAAGGCGGAAACAGCATTTTGATATGAAGCTTTGGGTTGGAACGTTTATCCGCGTATCTCCCTCACCCTTAAGCAATCTTGCTGCCTATTAACCGGAACATAGTGTCTCATTCTTTGAAGCAAACAGAACCGAAGTTTGACCTCTTCCCTATTTCTTTACATCTCTCAAGGAGCGCTAGTGTACCGAGTCAGAAATGCGTTGAATAATATGTGGGATCAGCCATAGTTGGGTATGGCACCGTGGCAGCCATACCGCAGTCGCACAACTGGAAACAGCCATGCTGGACTATCTTCGCGAACGAAACCGCCAGCCCACACCTTTTGTCTGGACTGCCGATGCCGATCTTATCCTCGGAAAAATCCAG
>JBAVYX010000062.1:0-27298 GCA_049588475.1 Silvibacterium sp.
GCCTGTCGGAGGAGCAAGGAATCTGCAGGTCAAGTCTGCATTTCTTCTCATTTGCCTTAAAGGCACCCTCGATGGCTGGCCGCAGGAATTACCTTCGATGGCGGTGGACGTCAATACCGTATCAGCCACGAGTCTTGAGAGACTCTTGCTTGCTCCCCAAGGCGTCGTGGCAGCGTACGGGCTCCTCGGCTCGCACGTTGGCGAAGAAGCCTCGAGCATCAGTCACACAGGGGTCGCAAATTCACCAGCGGCAAAGTCAGAAGGAATGGACAAGAGATATTACGTTCTCAATGGTCTGCACCTGGGAATGGCAGTATTCGACGTCGAGATGACGCAACGCTGTATTTCCAAGCAAGAATGCAGAGAAGCCAATCCTGTTATGCCGTCGCTCAAGCCGGGCAATTGAGTATCAATTTTGCGCTTGCAGCCTTGGATGCCTGGTATCGCTATTGGCTCAAAAAGCATCAAAATACGGTATTGTGGGTTCCTCCATTTGTAAGGGTCTGTCGTCCATGCGTCTGTCGTCCATCCAGTGGGAGTTGCCACTGGTTTTAAGCATCAGTAAACTGCTCGCGAAAGAGCGTCTCGGGTCAGGACAGACAGCTCCGTTACTATGGTAACAAGCGATGATTTTTTTGGTAATCGCTGATTCCATTGAGAAGGATATAGTGGAACTCGAGACCGTAACTGATCTTTTAGGGCGCGTTTCAAGCAAATTTGCAAAGCTGTTTCACGGGATTCTTCTGGCAGAAATCAGACCCCGGCTCGATGAGACAAGAACTTAGGATGAGGATGATCCCGTTGACAACGCTGAGAGGGAAAGCGATCTGTCTGCTGCTTCTTTTGCAGGCATTTCATGTCTTTGCACAACAGCCGACCGTGCCACCGCCGCATCAGGCTTTGACCCCGGACCAAGCGGCATTGGTCCAGCAGGCGGCTTCCCAGGAAAAATTTCTGGTAAAGGCCGTTCAACAGCATACGCCGTTGGTGCAGACTTACATCCAGCACATGCGGCCCGACCAGCAACTTGGCCTCGCACCATCCTCTGACCAGTACATGCTGGGACGGGTAAGTTTTGAGAGCAACTTCACTGATAACGCCTATGCCAAGAATGCGGCGAAGAAGCATTGGTTCAGCGGATCCGGGAAGTTCATCGACAGTCTGACCAAGGCTTTCAGTATGCAATTCTCCCCGAACGGATTCATGGACATGATGTTCCTGGATACCGGGGCGTTTGATCAGCAACACTACGATTTCACTTACGTCCGTGAGGAGTTTCTGGGCGATGTCCGCACGATGGTCTTTGACGTTCAGCCCAAGCCGCATACAGGAAGTGGCAGATTTGTGGGCCGCGCGTGGATTGAGGATCAGGATGGGTTCGTCGTCCGTTTTACCGGCACCTTCAGTGGCGGAAATAAGAGATCTTTGTATTTTCATTTCGACAGTTGGCGGGCGAACGTGCAGCCTCACGTCTGGCTGCCCGTAGCCGTTTATGTCGAGGACCTCGATTTTCGCGGTCAGACTTACTTCTGGGGATATTCGCTGAAACTGCCCGATCCTGGTTCTGAGAACGAATCGGTTCACGTTGAAGATGCCGTGGATTCCAGCGACTCTCAAGATGTGGGTCCCTTGCAGGCCAGGCGGCAGTGGGCTAGCCAGGCGGAGAAAAATGTCCTGGATCGTCTGACGCAGGCCGGCCTTCTGGCCAATCCAAGCGATTTCGATCATGTGCTCGAGACGATCACAAATAATCTCATCATCGGCAACAAGCTTGACCTTCCTGCTCCGATTCACAGTCGCGTGATGTTGACTACTTCGCTTGAATCGCTGAGTGTCGGCAACACCATCATCGTGAGCAAAGGTCTTGTGGACGTTCTTCCTTCCGAAGAGAGCCTGGCTGCCGTTATCAGCTTCCAACTCGCGCATATTCTTTTGGGGCACCAGGTAGATACGCGCTACGCATTCAATGATCGCCTGTTATTTCCCGACACCGCCACCTTGCAGCAGATCAGAATGAACCATACAGACGCTGACAATGAAGCTGCTGCAAAAAAGGCAGTTGAGCTGCTTCGCAATTCCGTTTACCAGGATAAGCTCAACACTGCCGGACTTTTCTTCGCGCAGGTGGTGGCGCGCTCGAAAGATTTATCTTCTCTGCTGACGCCCCGGCTGGGGGATTCGCTGCTGCGTCCCGATGGAACTCCCTGGATGGCCGAGATCACCAGGGGTTCGCCGCCGTTGCAGATCGAAAATCTGCAACAGATTGCTGCGCTACCGCTCAACAGCCGCCTGAAGATCGATCCGTGGAGCGACCGGGTAAGCCAGTTGGCTACAAAGCCCGAGCCAGTGCTGAACGCACACGACAAGATCCCCTTAGAGGTGACCCCGATCTACTATCGGTTGAGCAGATACCAGCCACCAGGGCAGAACATGCCGGCGGAGAGCAAGCCCCCGTCCCAGCCGCCAGGGGTTTAGGGGAAAGCTTTCCCGTAGGGTGCTCGATCCTAGAAGGGCCATGGAGCATTGCAGCTGTGTTCCTGAGCACAAAGAAAAAGTGCCGGGCTGCGGCCATTCGGATGAGCAGGATGCAAATCGGGTAGATAATCCTGGTCAGCTTATCTGCCTGTCGCTCATGCCGATCAACTCCGCTGCCGGCCACCACTTGATCTTGGCCCGCCGAGGCTCGTAACAGCACTTCCTGCAGTTTCACCGCCCGCTCCACTGCGGTCCTCGGCTAGATCTCCATGCTTTCTTGCATGCCTCCATCCTCGCCGCTCGCCATGCGGACCCTTCACTAAAAACACCGGATCGCTCCAGGCTATACAATTAAAGAGTGATTGGCGCCCGCAGGTTGAGGCGTAGCCCTTTTCTCGTCTTTAGGTCTTCTGTCACCGCGATGACGAAATATCTCCCCAAAACTCGGAGCCACTGGAGGGTTCCAGGATTTTGTCTCGTGGCCCTGGCCGTCGCAGTTTTCGTCTGGGGACTTACGTATAAGTTGTCACTCTATGATCCACCACAGGCGTCATCGCATCGCATGGTGGCCGCAAAGCTGCTGTCCAATCGTGAGCGGCCAGCGACGGCGAAGGTTGAGCTTCAGGATGCCTTAAACGCGTCATCCCTCACAGCATCACAGGTCGCGGTTAGCACTCTTTTGGCTTTATTCCTACCCTTGTTATTGGCGAATAAAGTACGGCATTCTTGGACAATGTTCCGCGTGGCGAGTTCTCGCAAGCGCCCCTGTTTCGCAGATATTCCTCATCATTTTTTCCGCCCGCCGCCACCCAGCCTTCGTTAATTTCCTCATCCTAAGAAGTATCCCAGGTCGTCCGGAATGGTTTCTGCTTGTGTGCGCAAACCCCGGACCTTTCCAGCCAGTCGGCTGAACTTCAAGTGTAGGTGTGTTGGGGTATGCGAAAGCGTTTGTGGGTGTTCCTTACGGCGTGTGCCGTTGTTGGTGTCATTGTCTTTTTCATCTTCCATTCCTTTTACCGCAATTCCGCCCAGGCTGCTCCTGAGCCGCCATCGGCGCGGGTGGCGTCTGTCGAGCGTGGACCGATCGAGCATGTGCTCGCATTGGCTGGACAGTTTCAGCCCTATCAAATCGTCGATGTACATGCCAAGGTTTCCGGTTACATCCGCCACATTTATGTGGACATTGGAGATAAGGTTCGCGCCGGTCAGCTGCTCGCCGTTCTCGAAGTCCCCGAGCTGAGCGCTCAGGTGAAAGGAACAGTGGCCGAGCTTGCCCGCAGCAAAGATGAGATCACGCGCGCCGAACATGACGTCGTACGCGCTCAGTCCGAGCATCAATCCCTTCACGCCGACTACCTCCGCCTGAAGCAGGCCGCAGCCGCGCAGCCGGGCCTCATCGCCGAGCAGGAACTGGACGACGCGCAGTCGAAGGATCTTGCCTCGCAGGCGCAGATCGACGCGGCAAAGGCCGCTCTTGCCGCCAGCCAGAGGCAATCGGAATCCGCCGGCGCTGACAATGAGCGGGTGCACGACTTGGAGGCATACACCAACGTTGTCGCTCCGCTCAACGGGGTCATCGTCTGGCGCTATGCCGACACCGGCGCGCTCATCCAGGCCGGCACTACCTCTGACGTTCAATCTCTGCCCCTCGTCAAGCTCTCCCAGAGTGACCTGTTGCGGCTGCGCCTGCCGGTTCCCGAAGACGACGTGCAGTACATTCACGAGGGTGATGAAGTTCAGGTGCGGGTGGATGCCGTCAACCGCACCTTCACCGGCAAGGTGGTTCGCTTTACGCGTGACGTGAGCCTCGCGACCCGCACCATGGAGACCGAGGTCGATGTCGAGAACAACGACCTCTCCCTCACCCCCGGCATGTATGCCAATACCCAGCTCCAGCTCGCGCATCACGACAACGTCCTCACCATTCCCGTGCAGGCCGTTGTTCAAAACGGCGATCAGGCCAGCGTGCTCATCGTTGATCGGCAGAATCGCGTTCAGACGCGCACAGTGCAACTGGGAATCCAAAGCTCGTCGCGGGTCGAGGTGCTCAGCGGACTCTCAGAAGGCGAGCAAGTAATCACCGGAGGCCAGGCTAACTATCAGCCGGGAGAACGAGTGAAGCCGCGCCTCGCGGACCCGACTGCCGACAACGCGAAGGGGGATGAGCAGTAATGCCTAAATTCGCTCTCAAATACCCCTTCTTCATCATCATGGTTTGCCTGGTTATCGCAGTTATCGGCGTCTCGACCGTCATGCAGATGCCGGTGGACCTCTTCCCGAACATCGACATCCCGGTCGTCGTCGTGGCCACGTTTTATTCCGGCATGCCGCCCCAGCAGATCGAGGCCGACATCACCGATACGTTCGAGCGCTTCTTCACGCTCGGGAGCAACATCGATCACATCGAATCGCGATCGCTCACTGGCGTCAGCCTCATCAAGATCTACTTCAAGCCCGGAACCGATGCTAACGCCGCGCTCAGCAACATCGCGAACCTCGCGATGGCCGACCTGCGACGCTTGCCGCCCGGCACTCTGCCGCCGGTTGTTCTGGGGATGGACGCCTCCAGTCAGCCGGTCTGCCTGGTGACATTGAAGGGTCAGGGTCTGAACGAGACACAGTTAAAGGACCTCGCGCAGTTTCAGGTCCGCAATCAGATCGCCAACGTTCCAGGAGCGTCGATCCCGCAGCCTTACGGCGGACGCTACCGCCAGATTATGGTGTATGTCGATCCCATGAAGCTTGAGGCGCACAACCTTTCGCTCATGGATGTCGTGCACGCCGTCAATAACTCCAACCTCATCCTTCCAGCCGGCGATGTTCGCATCGGCCCCAAGGACTACAACATTTACGCCAACAGCCAGGCGCCCATCGACGAGATCAACTCCATGCCCCTCAAGTCTGTCGGCAATGCTTCGGTCATGGTGGCCGATATCGGCAAGGCGGAAGATTCAGGAACGCTGCAGACGAACGTGGTCCGGATCGACGGACAGCGCTCCGTCTACATTCCGATTTTGAAACAGGGCGGCAACAGCAACACCATCTCCATCGTCAACGGCATCCGCGCCGCCACCAAGGATCTCGTCGATATTCCGGCTTCGCTGAAGACGGCGGTGGTCTTCGATCAGTCGGTCTTTGTCAAAAGCGCCATCAAAAACCTCATCAAGGAAGCAACGATCGGTCTGGTGCTTACGGGAGTCATGATTCTGGTCTTCCTTGGCAGCCCGCGCGCGACGTTTGCCGTGCTGCTCTCCATCCCGCTCTCAGCGCTTATGTGCCTGATCATCGCCCATGCTATGGGCCGCTCCATCAACACCATGCTCCTCGGCGGACTGGCGCTCGCTTTCTCCCGGCTCATCGACGATTCCGTCGTCGTGCTCGAAAATATCTTTCGCTACATGGAGATGGGTGAAGCTCCGCGCATCGCCGCCGAAAAGGGCGGCATGGAGGTCTCACTGGCCGTCCTCGCCGCAACCTCCACTACCTCCATCGTGTTCTTTCCCGTCACCTTTTTCTACGGCGTCAGCAAATATCTCTTCATCGATCTCGCCCTGGGTGTGGTGCTCTCCATCTTCGCCTCTTATATCTTCGCCATGACGGTGGTCCCGCTTTATTGCGCCAACTTTATTCGCATCCATCACGGTGACGAGTCTAGCGGGCCGAGACGCGAATCGTGGTTTAAGCGCTTCGAGCGGGGCTTCAATGAGCGCTTCCGGAATATGCTCGATTTTTACGAGCGCACAGTAAAGCGGGCTCTTCTGCGGCCGCGGCGTACCGTCGCCGTCATCCTCGTCGGAATTGTGCTCGTCATCGCACTGGTTTTTCCCTTCGTCGGCACCGCTTACTTCCCGCGTACCGATCCCGGTCAGTTCGTCATCAATGTAAAGGCCCCGAGCGGCTCGCGCATAGAAGTGACCAACCAATACATCGCCAAGGCGGAAACCGTCATTCGCCAGGTCATTCCCGAACACGATCTTGGCATGATCGTCTCCAACATTGGCATCGCACCCGATCTGTCAGCCATTTACACCAGTAATTCCTCCATGGATACGGCTTTCATCCAAGTCAGCCTCAAGGAAGACAGCAGGCTCGGCAGCTACGCATACATGGATCGTGTCCGCAGCGCGATGGCCGATCAAATGCCGGAACTGACGACCTACTTCCAGAGCGGCGGTTTGGTCGATTCCGTGATCAATCGGGGGCTGCCCGCGCCCATCGATATTCAGGTGACTGGCAATGACATGGAGCAGTCCTTCCAACTCGCGCAAACCATCGCAGGAAAATTACGCGGCCTTCACGGTGTTGCCGACGTTCTCATCCCGCAGGACCTTCGCTTTCCGGGGCTTGATCTCAACATCGATCGCGAGCGGGCCAGTCTCATCGGCCTCTCCCCCAAGGAGGTCGTGGACAACGTGATTACCGCGATGACCTCGAACGGCATGATCGCGCCCAGCTATTGGATCGATCCCAAGACCGGCAATAACTACATGCTTACCGTCCAGTATTACGACAAGCAGATCCAATCGATGTCCATGGAGGACTTCAAGCAAATTCCACTGCGGGGCGAGAATGCCCAGAGTTACACCCCACTCCAGTCTGTGGCCGCGATCAAGGAGATCAACACGCCAACTGAAGTCGATCACTACCAGCTTCGTCGGGCCTTCGACGTGTATGTGATGCCCAGTGGCGAAGCGCTCGGCAGCATCAACCGTGAAATAGACAAGGTACTCGCCGGCATTCAGTTACCGAAGAACGTTCGCATCAACGTCCATGGCGCGGTTGTCGGAATGAATGAGTCCTTCAAACGTTTTGCCATCGGGCTGGTGTTGGCCATCATGCTTGTTTATCTGATCCTCATGGCGCAGTTTGCCTCATTCGTTGATCCGTTCATCATTCTCATGGCCATCCCGCCAGGACTGGCCGGTGTGCTGCTGATCCTCTTCGTCACCGGAAGCACGCTCAACATCATGTCGCTTATGGGAGTCATCATGATGACCGGCATTGTGGTGTCGAACAGTATTCTGATTGTCGAGTTTATCGGCACACTGCACAAGCAGGGACTGCCGCTGCTCGAAGCGGCAGTCGAAGCCTGCAAGATTCGACTGCGCCCCATCCTGATGACGTCGCTCGCTACGTTGCTGGGCATGATGCCACTGGCGCTTGGCATCGAGGCCGGAAGCCAGCAATATGCCCCGCTGGCCCGCGCCATCATCGGCGGGCTCGGCGTGTCACTGATTGTTACGGTTTTCCTCGTGCCGGCCGTTTATCTCATCATTCACGGCCGGACCGAGCGCAAAGCCGTGAAGCAGGAGCCAGCCGTATGACTCGTCTTCTCCGAAACATCTTTCTAGCTACGCTCATCGTTCCGGCGGCAGCTTTCGCGCAAAGTGAACTAGCCGCGGCTACGCTGCCCAGTGCCCCCGCGCCCGGACTGGTTGCCCAGGCCGCCGACACCGCGCAGGCCTCGGCACTCAGTCGTGCCGAGGCCGAGAGATTGGCCATACTGCACAATCCCCGGATCAGCGTGGGGCGGCTGCTGGCACTCGCGCAGCATCAGGTTGTTCGGGAGGCACGCTCGGCGAATCTCCCCTTGGCTATGGGCAGCATTACTGCGTCGCAGGCAGAAGACGGAAGTCGCGTTTCTGCCGGATCTCTCACCGCGCCACGGCTGTTCACGCACGCGGGGGCGGGCGGAAGCGTCTCGCAGCTCATCACCGATTTCGGGCGTACCCACAATCTCGTCGCTTCGCAGAAGCTCGAAGAGAAGGCGCAAAACGCCAATGCGCTGGCGGCGACAGAGGATATCGTCCTGGCCACGGACCAGGCTTTCTACAACGCTCTACAGGCCCAGGCCCTGTTGAAAGTTGCCGCACAAACCGTGGAAACGCGTCAGACCACGGAAACGTTGGTGAACCAGATGACTCAAAACAAGCTCAAATCTACACTCGACCTGAGCTTCGCAGAGGTGGACCTGTCACAGGCCAGACTGCTCCAACTGGACGCCCAGAACAATGCGGACGCTACGATGGCGGCGCTCGATGCCATCCTCGGGTTAGATCACACGGTCCGGTACGATCTGGTGCAGGACGTGTCGCCGCTGCTGCCGCCGCCGGCGGATGCCGATCCGTTGGTCCAGACCGCGCTGGGACAGCGGCCTGACCTCGAATCTCTCGCCTATGGGCAGCAATCGGCGCAGAAGTTCGCGCGCGCGCAACGAGACCAGCTGTTGCCGACGATCAGTGCGCTCGGGGTGGCGGGTTCCGTACCGATTCGTCCGGCGGCTTACTACACGAACAACTGGTGGGGAAGCATTGGAGTGAACATGAATGTCCCGATTTTTAATGGCTTTCTGTATAGCGCGCAGGCCAAAGAGGCAGAAATTCGGGCGGAGGCGGCTTCGGAGCAGACCCGAGAATTGCGGGATGAGATCGTGCGGGATGTTCGCACAGCGTGGCTGGCCGCGAACACGGCGTATCAACGGGTGAGCGTTACGGGGGAACTGGTGAAGCAGGCGAATCTTGCGATGCAACTCGCACAAACCCGTTACAAGCTGGGTCTAAGTTCAATTGTCGAGCTTAGTCAGGCACAGCTCCAGCAAACTGAAGCAGAAATTACCAATACGAATGCTTCGTATCAGTATCGGTTGGCTTCGGCCACACTGGCCTACGAGACCGGGGCCCAGCCCTAAGGGGGACCAAATTTCACGGGTTCGCTTTGCCGTTTCCTGAATTCCAACTGAAGCTTATCTCGACTCCGGCATATTGGCCGGGATCTATCGGATGGAGAGTTGTCCGCTTTGTTGTAGGTTTCCCGGTGACGGTACCCCTCATAAGAACATCTTCCCTTCCCTGCCCTGCAACCGTAGGCAAGAAGGACCTGGAGCTTTACACGTTTTCAACGCTGGAATATCAGCAGGCCTATGGCGGCAGCGCTCATAATGAGAGCGCAGATCCATCCCAGCGCTTGCATGCCCGGTGTATTGACACGGTTGCCCATTACCTGTCGATCGCTGGTTAACAGCACCACCATAATGACCAAAGGAGGAGCCAGCAGCCCATTTAAAATGGCAGACCAGAACAGCATTTTCACCGCGTTGAGCCCGGCGAAATCAAATGCAAGCCCAATGAGTATGGCTACCGCAATCACGGTGTAGAACTTGGGCGCCAGTTGGGGTTTCACATTCAGAGAAGCTGACCTCCACTTTGCTCCTTCCGCGATCGCATACGCGGATGAGCCCGCCAGGACTGGCACGGCGAGCATGCCGGTTCCTATGATTCCCAGCGTGAAGAGCCAATATGCGCCCGGGCCCGCAAGTGGGCGGAGGGCCTCGGCAGCTTGTTTTGCCGTCTCAATGTTCTTCGTGCCGTGGGCATGTAGAGTCGCGGCTGTGGTCAGGATGAGGAAGTACATGACCAGATTTGAAAGCAGCATACCCGTGATTACATCTCTTTTCGCTATGCGAAGCTCTTTGTTCGTCGAGCCGCGCCTTTGGGCGACGGTCATTTTGCCATGATCCCGGTCCTCCTCGACCTCCTGCGCGGCCTGCCAGAAGAATAGATAGGGCGAGATCGTGGTTCCCAAGATTCCGACCAGAACAGCGATGTAACTTTTGGTCCATTCAATATGTGGGAGGAGAGTCGCCCGAGCAACCGCAGCCCAATCGGGACGTGCCAGGAAGGCTGTAATCACATACGCAAAGAGAACAAGGGTTAGCCACTTAAAGATTCGGGCTATTTCGCGGTAGGAAGTCCAGAACAAAAGCACGGTGATCAAAACCGCGAAAAACGGCGTCCAAAAAAACGCACGGACGCCCGTAACCATCTGCATTGCATCTGCCATTCCTCCAAGATCTGCACCTATGTTGAAGACGTTCGCAACAATTACGAGTCCGCAGGCAAACCATAAAACCCACCGCGGATACCGAGTGCGGATCACGCTCGCAAGCCCACTACCCGTAACCATTCCAAGCCGGGCGCACATTAATTGAACGGCTGCCATGAGTGGAAAGGACAGAAGAGCAGTCCATAGCGTCGCGTATCCATAGGACGCACCTGCGACAGAGTAGGTAGAGATACCTGACGGATCGTCGTCCGCAGCTCCCGTTATCAGCCCCGGACCAAGTTCTTCAAGAAATCGTTGTAGGTCACCACGTGACACGGTTGCCTGTGATTCCAATTGCGAAGCCCGCCTCACAGGTCATCCTTCCGCGCGCATATTTATTGACGGCACCTTCTCACCCGGATCGACGACGCCAAACCACTTGGATGCAGCGATCTGGCTCGGAACGGTGGTACAGCTGCGTTTCCGCTATCGTGCTCTTTTTTAAAGTTGCGACGACCACTTAGAGTCCGATTCAGCCTCAAGAGATGTATCGCTGCCACGGGTAACACATAAAATATCAGGCGATCAGGGTAAGATCGGACTGATTCCGCGACCACCCCAAGGAAGCAACGCGCGTCTAACCTGGAATGAAATTAACGAAAGTTGCCGTCTGCTTTCTTGCCGCTTTCATCACAGCGGCCCTTCGTGCCGACAATGCACGTTTCGACTTAGTCGGTCCCAGGATTGACGTCCGCGTCACGCGTGGAGGTTCGACGCTGCCCATCGCTGAGGTTCCGAATCTGCAGCCAGGCGACAAAATATGGGTCAAGGCTGACCTTCCTCCTAACCAGTCCAATCATCTGCTGCTCATCGTTGCCTTTCTTCGCGGTACTACAAACGAGCCGCCCGACAACTGGTTCACAAAGATCGAAACCTGGGACAAGAAGACTGCTGAAGGCACGACGGTTACGGTCCCCGACGAAGCTGAGCAAGCCATTCTCTTTATAGCGCCTGAGACCGGCGGCGACTTCAACACCCTTCGCTCCGCCGTTAAGGGCAAGCCCGGTCTCTTCATTCGCGCCGATGCCGACCTGAATGAAGCCTCCTTCGAGCAGCAGCGCATCGAACGCTATCTCGCCGCCATGAAGACCGTCCCACAAAATGACCAGAAGGCCATCCAGGACCACTCCGCGAAGCTTGCTTCCACTCTTGCGCTCAAGCCGAACGCCGATTGTTTCAAACAGCCCGTAGATCAGCAGGTAAACTGCCTCACCCAGTCTAGTGCTCCCGTTCTCCTCGACGACGGACACGGCCAGAGTATCGCCGACGCCCTCTCGACTGGCGCATCGTCTGATTTCATCAATGCTGCCTCCTATACACAGCCCGCTGGGGCAGGACTCTACTCGGCCTATGTGGGTGCGGTCGTGGATCTCGTCCATCTTGTCAGCCTGATGCGTACCGCACAATACCAGTACATCCCCGGAATTGCCTTCCCGCAGGGCTCGACGCTCAACCTGAAGCTCAACGCTCCACCCTCTTTCCACAAACCCGAGTCAGTCATCGTTGTCGGCCTTCCCGCTATCCAGAGGGCCAAGCTGCCGCCGCTGCATCCTCACGACCCCAACCAGGTCTCGTGCCTCTTGCAGCCAAAGATGACCCTACCGCTCGAAGGCGCGCCGCTTGTCTTCTCTACCAGCTTCGCTCACGATCTCGTCCTTCACCTTAAC
Source organism: Silvibacterium sp. (assembly GCA_049588475.1). Lineage (GTDB taxonomy): Bacteria > Acidobacteriota > Terriglobia > Terriglobales > Acidobacteriaceae > Silvibacterium. The sequence continues at coordinate 12,024 of JBAVYX010000062.1, forward strand.
CGAACGGGAGCGCCCGTCGACCTTCCACTCACTCCCGACGCCTTCGAAGGCGGCCTCGTCGTCGAGAAAGAAAAGCAGCGCGAGCCTCTGCATGACGCAGAGATCGAAAACGACAGCACACCGATCGCAAAGGCTGTCGTGAAGGTCGGCGCCAGTAACGACCTCATCATCACCGGTACCATTCGCGGCTATTGGGGTTTTGACTCCTTTGAAGGTCCCACCCTAAATGTCCAGCAGGTTGCTGGCAAAGACTGGAAGATCGTCAGCGAAACCCAACTCCTCGCTGGGCAGGACAACCATCTCACCCTCAATGGAGACGGCATTGCCTGCGTTCAGCACATCGCACTTACGAATAACAAGGATCAGGACGTAGACGTCACCTTCAAGCCCGACGCAGGCAATGCCGGCAAGGGTGCCAAAGACACACTGGCCCTCGATATCTCGCTCAAGAAGGTCCAGCCCGGCGGTTATTCCCTCGCCATTCAACAGTATGGCGCCGCTGATAGGGACCACGTCCCTCTCACGGCGTACACCGGTGACATCCACTTAGACGGCATCAAAATCCACGGCGGCGACAACAAAGCCGTACTCACGGGCCAGGGCCTCAAGGATGTCGTCTCCGTCCAGATCGCAGACCAAGCTTTCATGCCCACTGGTGACGGAAACGACGATAAGACGGTACACCTTGAGGCCAAGTCAGGTGTCTCGCCCGGCGACGGTAACGATGCAACAGTAAAGCTCAAAGACGGCCGCACGATGACCGTCAAAATCTCTGCCGCAGCTCCCCGCCCGGGTCTAACCCTGCTCTCTTTCAAAGACACACCCGCGCAGCAGAACGACGCTATTCCTGTCACCCTCGGCGCGAAGGATGATATCCATCTCAACGGCAAACTAACCTTTGTCGTGCAAACGAAGGACGTTTTCCCACGTACGCAGACCATCGAAGTTGCCACCGCCGACGGATCAGTTCACACCAGCCTCTCGCTGGCGGCCAACAACCTCGTCCTTCAGGATGCGCACACCACCATCGCCACACTTGAGCCGTTGAAGGCTTTCGGCCAGTCCGCCTTCGGCAAGCTCGAGATGCGTCCGGTCGCAGAAGACGGCACACCCGGCGATTGGACACCGCTCGGCACCCTTGTCCGCACACCCCAGATCACCGCTATCCATTGCACCGCAGATGCCCCAACCTGCACCGTCGACGGCGGTAACATTTTCCTGGTGCAGTCCTTCGCCGCAGAGAAAGATTTCGCCAAGCCGACCGAAGTACCCACCGGCTTCGCGGAAAACACTTTCACGGTGCCGACACCGGCAGACGGAACAACACTCTACCTCAAGCTCCGCGATCATCCCGACGCAGTGGCCGCCATAGCCCTGCCCACACCGCTCCAGAAGCCCGCACCCGCACAAACCGCACAAACTCCATCGCCGGAACCCAATACAGCGCCCGCTACCCAGGACGCCGCACCGTCGCCCAAACCATCCGCCCTTGCTCCTGAACCACAGAACTAGCGCATGACGTTTGCTCCAGCGCGGAGAGTATCCAGTTGAACGACTCGGCTTTGCACCACTGGCTGGGGAGGCTTACAGAGGGAGGATTACTCGTCCAGGCACGAGGGAACTCCTGGGCTCCACTGATTTTTCAGGACCTCTTCAAGAAGGGGACTAGGGAAATGTTTAACCACGTGACTTGGCCTGAACAATACGACCACGGCATTCCGCTAATACTGGACGCCTAAAGTTGTTCAACATGTAAACGATCAATATGTGAAGGTCGCCAAACTCAAAGGGAGTCTTGCATGGCATATGCACGATCAGGAAGACGAGCTCTTCCAGGTGATCTACGGCAGCTTAGGCATAGAGTTCAGGAACGACGCCGAGGTGATTCTGAGTTCCAAATCAAGAGACGTGCCATCAATTGCTGGGATCCAGGCGCTCCGATGGTTTGTGGATACCGTGTTTCTCGATCCTGTATATGAGCGTCTTGCGACTGATATCGAGATAACGGGCCGCGCGGGTTTGGTTCCAATCACACTTTTGCAGAGCCTTCAGGATGAGTTCTTTTTCGACTGCTTCGAGGCTGACGCCCCGAGGAACCAAGTCTATCTCGAGAGCATCGACGCCGGCTTTCTCCTGCCGCAGGAATTGCGGTAAATCCTCAATCGTTATTTCGCTTCCTCGCGCTAAAACGACGATGCGCTCTACAACATTCTCCAGTTCGCGCACGTTGCCTGGCCAGCGATAGCGGACGAAATACGGCAACAGAGCAGGCGGCATGGCCAGATCCGGTCGCTCGTTCTTCTCCTGGCTTTTGCGGAAAAAGTGTTGTATCAGACCTGGAATGTCTTCAGAGCGTTCCCGTAGAGGGGGCATCACCAGTGGAATCACAGCAAGGCGATAGTATAAGTCTTCGCGAAAGGTACCATCCTCAATCATCGCTTGCAGGTCTCGATGCGTCGCAGCGATAATTCGCACATCCACTTTAGCCTTTCCTTCCGAGCCGACCTTTTCGATTTCTCCTTCCTGAACCAATCGGAGTAGCTTGACTTGAAGGTCCGGCGATAATTCAGCGATTTCATCGAGAAAGAGAGTGCCTCCGTTGGCCATTTCGATTCTCCCCTTCTTGTCGGCGACTGCACCAGTGAACGCGCCTCTTCTGTGGCCAAAAAGTTCAGACTCAAGCAGTTCCTTTGGTATCGCTCCGCAGTTGATGGTGACCAGCGGATTGTCACGCCGGGAGCTGTTGAAGTGAATGGCTCGGGCCAGTAGTTCCTTCCCTGTACCTGTTTCTCCCCGAATGAGCACTGTCGAATTGCTGTGCGCGGCCCTTTCAGCCGTGTCCAGCACCTCCAGCAGGGCGTCGGAACGCCCGAGGATGTTCTCAAAGCCGTACTTTTTGTTGAGACTGAGGCGCAGGGTGCGCACCTGCTCCACCAGGCGCAGGTGCTCCAGAGCACGACGCACAACCACCGACATCTCATCCGCGTGAACGGGCTTCGTAAGATAGTCATAAGCTCCGGCCTTCATCGCCTCCACCGCAGTGTCCACCGTCCCAAAAGCGGTGAGCATGATGATGATGGTCTGCGGATATTGCAACCGAAGATGTTTGAGCAGTTCGAGGCCGGACATCCCGGGCATTCTCAGATCTGTAATCACGAGGTCAAAGGGTCGAAGCTGAAGGACCGACAAGGTCTGTTGGGCAGAGTCCGTGACAGCGACCTCGTATCCCTCCTGCTCCAGTTGCACCTGCAGTACTCTGCGCAGGCTGGGATCGTCATCAACTACGAGGATTCTGCGTTTTGTCATATCTCGCCGTGCCGGAGAGGAAGCAATACGCGGACCGTTACTCCTTGGGGAGAATTGCGAACGATAGTCAGCGTACCTCCATGTTGGCTAACAATCTGATGTGCTACGGACAGCCCGAGACCCGTGCCGCTCTCCTTGGTGGTGAAGAAGGGATCGAAGATTCGCTCAAGGTTCTCATCGTCAATCCCACCCCCCTGGTCCTGGACATCAATATTGATGCCGGTTCCATAATGCTGAGCTTCCAATGACACAGCACCGCCCTGGGGCATAGCCTGGCACGCATTCGTGACGAGATTGAGCAGGACCTGCTTCAGCTGCTCAGGGTCGCACTCCACCATCGGCAGGCCGGGCTGGATATTCCTTCGCAGCTCAAGCCGGCCCGTGTCGCAAGCATGTCGAACAAGAATAATAACCGAGTCCAAGACTTCACCGATCTCGACCATCTTCAGATCGGGTTGCCTTGGCTTTGCAAATTCGAGAAAGCTGGTGAGCAAGCGATTGAGCCGTTGGCTCTCCTTCTGGATGATGTCAAGAAATTCGCGCCGCTGTTCCACGGATTGAGTCTCGCGCTGCACAAGGGTGGCCGCGCCTTCCAGGCTTGCCAACGGCGTCCGAATCTCATGAGCCAAACCAGCCGATAGTTGTGCCAGCGCATAAATCCTCTCTGCGCGCTTCATGCTTTCAAAGTTCTCTTCCAATTCCTGATGCGCTTGGCGAAGTTGATCGGTAGTCCCCCGAAGAGTCGCCTCTTGCTTCCGATGTCGATCCGTGAGCACTCCAGACAACACGCCAACCAGGCAGAACATACAGACCTCCAGCAGCTGATCGAGAACGTCGACACGGCTTACAGTCCAAATGGACGGGGTACCAATTGCAAAGGCGGCGCCCGCGAGCAGAGCAATCCCCAATCCGCCTCTCCAACCCATAATTAGGCCTGCGAGTACGGTGGGGATGTAGTACAACCTCTGAAGAACATAGACCCAGTGCATCTGGCTTGGAGCGACCGAATACTGCAGAACTCCTACGATAATGACCACGGCAGCAAGCCAGCCTAGCCACATGCGCTTTCGTGTGGCCGAGACAGGAGCATCGTTTAAAACAACGCTTTTGAGTACAACAGTCAAAGACGAATCCTCCACACTAGCCAATGGTTCAACAGGAAACGGCTACTTCAAGGGCAATCCAGCGTACACTGACCTCTTTCAAGTCCTCAACCTGAGCCTCACGTCGAGGTCCAGTAACATTCGAGCATTGTTCGAGCAGACTTTGCACTTAGGAATCAGTTCTACTTCACCGGTCGCCTGTGGTTCCCTATCTATGCAGCAATCGCAGGTCCGAAGAATCGCGCGCCCGCCTCAGTCGCACCCTGGCCACCAGAGCAACGCGAGTTGATCGAACTAATGCAGAACTGGCGCACCCACGGCACCCTGAGAACAACGACTTTGCTCCTAACCACTGTCGACATAATGTGCCTCATATAAGCCAGAACTGCCTCATATGAGGCGGTTCAGAACGGCTGGAGCCTGCAGAGGCCTTTATTTTCTGAACGCGGTGATGGAACGTGGATTGCATTTGACAGGATCGCAATCGAGAAGGCAGGTGCGGGTATGCCGGGCCCATTCATTCACATGAGTGCCATGCAGCATGCCGGGCTCAGGCTCGCGCGCGAACGATTCTCGCCGGGAAGAAGCGAACGGGTGAACCCTGCGTGGACTGGCGCAAACACCATGCAGCTAGGCCAATTGATGGGTGCCAATCGAAACTATGCCAATCTGGGTGCAATCGGGCCGGACCTCTTCTTCTTTCTCCCCGACTTTCGGGACGAACACGGCATCAGCGTCTCCAGCGTTCTTGTAACCGTGCTCGACTTTCTGGAAAATCTGTACACCTCCATCGATCCCTACATCACCAAGTACGAACAGTATCTCGGCCCCATCAGCGAGGACACAGCTGAAGAAATGAGCCGGCTCACCGGCGGCCTGAATGAAATTGTCGGTGATATCACGGGAGAACTTAGCAGTATCCTGATCACCGCCCTCGAGGACTTTGTGTCCGGCCAAAAGGATTGGTGGGAGTTCTTCTCGCTCGGCCTGAACCAAGGGTACGATGAGCAAGCCTATTTCTGGTCCGATATGCTGCACTACCGCGAGACAGGTAGTTTCGCCCGCGCCATCTGGAAGAATGCCGATGCAAGCAAGGATGATGGGGCAAGAGCCTATGCGCTCGGATACATCACCCACATTGCGACCGATGTTACCGGTCACGCCTTCGTAAACTCCATCTCCGGGGGGCCATTTCGTCTGCACTGGCAGAGGCACCATCTGGTGGAAAACCACATGGACGCTTTCTGGTACCTGAATGATCCGAACTCGCCGCGTGTGGGGAATAACTATCCTCAACTTACTGAGTCGGCGCTCTACTTTGACATCGCCTTCGATGAAGATACGAACGGCACGGTTTCGCGGCCTTCCTATCCAACCGGAGGAACACTCCGCGAAAACTGGGAACGCAAGTCCCTGCTGGACATTGATTCGGACATGCCGGACCCGCTGCCAGACGTCCTGCTGCAGTCGATGATCGATGTCTTCTATCAGGGAGGGCCTCATCCGAAGATCCTCAGCGACAACAACGGCCGGCCATCGTCGGATCTCATCAGGCAGGCTTACGACCTTTTCTATCGCTACTTGAAACTCGTCACCGTGGATGGGTTCAGTCACGAGCCCCCCGATCCGCCAGATGTGTTTCCGAACCTGAGCTTTCCCACCATCTCCCAGCCGGCCGGTGACGATCCTCCGGGAGGTGGCGGAGGAGGAAGCGGAGGAGGAGGAAGTTTCTGGGATGACCTGCTCGATTTCATCCTGTCTGTTGTGCAAGCGATTGCCTACGCCGTGGAAGTGGCGGTGTACCTGGCCACCCTGCCGTGGGCGGTTCTCGCCGATATCGTGACGTATCCCCTTCGGCTCGGCCTCTATTACGCGCTGGAGCTTCCGCTGTTTCATTTGCTCAAAACGTTCCGCGCAGTGCTGGTGATGACGGGCTACATGCTGCCCATGGACGATGAGGTAGCATCCATTCTCATTCAGGTAGGGAACTCCGAATCCGGCACGTTTACTGAAGTTCTGAACCTGGATGGAGATGTGTTCGCAGGCTTGTTACCGCCGCCTGTCGCCGCTGATCAGACGTATCGCGATGCAAACTATCCTCACTCCCACCCGGATGACGAGTATCGACATCCGTGGAGCTACCCATCGGCTGTCCGGGAGCTGCATTTCACCGGCCTCGATCCGAATCCGCCAACGACCTCCGGTCCTCACGCCGCCGATTCGGATCCTGCCGTACTCTTTGGCAATGTTTCCGGTAGTCCCGGAATTCGAGATCGGTTTGAGAACGCGGCCAGCCCGGGGGATGCGGATGCCATTGGGCAGGATGTCACGCCAGACATTCACCTGGGCGATTCGGTCGCATTTTCGCAGTATCTTATCTGGCTGGAGTCGCGAGACGCTGTCCAGGAGGATGGAACCGAGGTGCCATTGACGGAATGGAATCTTGACTCCGACTGCGGGTACGGATATCACTGCTGGGACTGGAATCGCAATCCCAATGTTGGCGCGCAACCCGATCCGGAAGGAAATATGTTCCAACAGCCGTGCACATGGCCGTCGCAATCGGATGACAGTCTCGATCCTGCGGCCCCCGCAAATTGGAACTCCGCGGTGCCGCTGCAGCTTCATTGGGCGGGCACTGGTCTTATCGATCCGGGATGTCAGGCAACCCCCTCGCCGGGCGTGCAGATGCACGGCGCGCCGGTAGAGGTTAAGGCCGAAAAAGCTGTCTCCAGGAAACGGAAGCTAGCGCCGGTGCGACGTCCAGCCCAGAGGAGTAAGCCATGAGGATGGCAATGCCCGGCAATATTTGTGCTTGCGACTGCCACGCGCATCAAGTCAAAGTGCACCTCCATCCGTGTTGCGAGTGCGGCAAGCCGATCACACCGCCGAAACAGAAGGACTGCGGCCCGCAAAAGACGCCGAAGTGTTCACCGCCCAAGATTAAGCCTCAGCCTGGTACGGTAGACGTTCCCCAGACGCCTCCGCCAGTCATCAAAACTTCAAAGGTGCCGCCGTGGAAAGAGGGGAAGCCCACCCCAGGCGACTCAGGTGAGATTCCCTGGTTCGCAGGAAAGATCAAGGATACCCTGCGGAATGGTCCCACCTTCGGGCCGCGCAAAGACGAGTATCTGCCCTTTCTCGCCATTCGAGCGTGTTCCGGAGATCGAGGAGGCCGTCCGCTGCCCGGAGTCTTCTGGGAGTCACCCGATATTTTTGTAGCACCTAACCTGGATGCCGGTGCCGCGCCCCTGATGCCGCCGACCTTGGGTGGAGTGGCGCAGGCAAATGCGCCGAACACGCTCTACGCGCACGTGTGGAATTTTGGCAAAGCGCCTGCTCACCGTGTCCGGGTAGAGTTTTACTGGTTCAATCCAAGCCTGGGTATCGCACGCGCTGATGCCAATCTTGTTAGCGCGGCCTGGGTTGATCTGGGAAATCGATTCACGCTCTTTCCCAAGTGGACGCAGATCGACAAGCCCTACGGCGAGTGGATGAGCCAGGGATGTCATGCGATCGTTCGTTGCCCCGAAACGTGGATTCCAACGTTTGAAAACAATGGCCACGAATGTCTGGTCGTTCGCATCTTCGAACCCATCTTCGACGCGCTTGACCCTCAGCAGTTTTCTGCGGCCGCGGACCGGCATGTCGCGCAACGCAACATTGCCGTGGTGCAAGCGGCATCTCCGGCCTCTATCGACCTCGGCCTGAACCTGGGGACACCGTCTGCCCCGGCCGACGCTGAGGTGGATTTGTCACTCGATCTTCCTGCGAATATGGAGTGGTTGCAGCTATACGCAGGCAAAAAGGACACCGGATTTGTGCCCGCCACAGGCGGGGTCTCTGCCGGCTTCTTGCCTCCGATGGCCGACGGCTCGCACATCCCGCCGTTCTCCAAGATACCGTCGCCCCTTTTCACCACGCTGCTCAAGCAGCGCGAGCGGTTCAGTCAAGGGTGTTGTCCACTCAAAGTTTCCTTTCACGCGATCGCCGACGACCTGGCGCCGCATCAGGCCCAGGTCCTGCGCATCCGCCAACGGATCGGCGGAGAGGTGGTCGGTGGCTACACCGTAGTACTGATTAAGCCGTGACCGTCTTGCATGTTGAGAAGCCGCTTCTAACAAGTTATTTCGTTCCTCAATCACGCGCGGTAAGAAGGATGTGCTGATGGCGACACGTGCTGCTGTTGAGATCGAGCGTGGTCCAGGTCCCTCGACCTCGCCGGAATCGCATTCGATATCACCCGAGGTGCGACGCCGGATGTTTCTGCGGCAAGTGCGGCTGCTTGACCTTTGTCGTCGAAGCGCGGGAGCGAAAACAGTCCGCATCGCCCTGATTGACGGACCAATCGCGGCTGCCCATCCGTCTCTCGCGGCGGCAAATATCGAAGAGCACCCGCAGGGGATCGATGCAAAGAGCGCGGATCCTGCGCATGCAACGTTGATTGCATCCATCCTGGTGGGCTCCGGGGCAGCCGTCCTTGGCCTTGCTCCGGTGTGCACGCTCCTCAGCCTTCCAGTACACGACGAACCTTTTCAAAGGCTGGAACTTGAGCCGGATGTGGCTGCGCTGCGGATTGCGCGAGCCATACATCGGGCCATAGAACTCAAAGCGGCTGTGATTCAGCTGAGTCTTGATTTTTTGCCTGCTGCCGATGGTTCATTTCCACCCGTTCTGCGTGCGATTCGCAGCGCAGTGGCGCGCGGCATCTGCACCGTAGTGGCAGCCGGAAACCGCCCTCGGCTCGGAGCCAGCGCTGCGCTTGCCACCGAGGGCGTGCTGCCCATCGCCATGGCCGACGAGCGCGGGCAACTCTCTCCGATGAGTCCCGTGGCGATCTGCATCGGGCGCGGACTTCGGGTTCCCGGAGTGCGCCTTCCTGGCGCGCTTCCCCCAAATCGCATTGGAGAGGCAACTGGAAGCAGCTTTGCTGCTGCCGTTGCCTGCGGTGCACTGGCCCTGCTGAAATCGATGCGACCGGAGAGCTCGCCGGTCGCCATTGCCGCCTTGCATCCGGGCCTGCGTAATCGATCCACCATCCCGCCGCTGCTGGACGGCGCAGCCTGGCTGGAGGCGCTAAACTCCCCAATTCTGAGATGAGGTTAAAGCTATGAACGAACTCGAAACTGAAGGTGCAAAGCCCAAAGATTGCGGGTGTGCCGAATGCTCCGGGGAAGCAGGCAGTGCACTGATCGAACAGTTCATTTATGCAATCGGCCGACTGGAGGTTCGCTTTCCTACGATCGGCATCGAACGAGAGTTCCAGCAACGTGAGCGCACTCTGGAATCTAAGGGTTCATTATCAGCTTCCCGCACCGAGCGCATACGGGCCGTCCTGGCAGATAATCCCCACCTCTGGTCCCGCGTCTGCTTTGTGCTGTCCATCGGCCATGTACCCGCCTACATTGTGGCACCCAGCAGCCAGCACACGCTGCATGAGCTGCTCAATGACGCGAGCCGCGGAGGCGATAGGAATACGTTCGTCACCCTCATCGGACGGCGTGCGGGTGCGGGTAAACCCGGGCAGTGTGCAGGGCTGCTGGCTCCAGTTGCCATCTGCGACCAGCTATATGTTTTTAGTGTCGACGAGTGGATCGCGGACCTGGCTGCGCGGGTTGAGCCAGTCTTGAAGGAGCGGGAAGCGGATCCTGGACATTTCGCGACGGTGGCGCGCGAGTTCTTCGATCAGGTAGTCAGCTCCACGGAAAATATCGGCGGACTGGACACGCACCGGGCGCTGAACTACGTGTTGGTCCAGCACCCCGGCCTTGCTCTGAGCGTCGCGCAGCGGCCCAAATCTGTGCTGGATCGCATCGAGACGCGGCCTATCCAGGGTACCGACCTGCGCAAAATCGTCGCCGTGATCCTTACATTTGTTACGCGCGCCACGGGAGTGCCGGAGCGTTTGTTCTGCCGAGTGGATGTTACCGAGGAATGGCCCTTCCTCGTGGAGCAGCAGGACTCCTCAGTCCCCAGTCTTGGCTTATTGCCGTATATCGAAAATGGGCTGGTCGGAGGAGCGATCTAGTGGTGCCGGTCGGGACCGCCAAGACGCTGATGCGTTCAGACTTTGCCGCGTGCTTTCGCACACGGCTCCATGATTATGTCGAATACTCGGTGGAGGAAGATCGGATGTTCTGAGAGCAACGAGTCTGGCCCTGAACCTTGTCGACATAAGCTGCCCGATATCAGTCAGAGCTGGCTTATAGGAGGCACTTCAGAGGCGGTTGGAACCTGCCGGGCCTTTGATTTGTGAAGCCGACGATGGAACGAGGATTGCACTTGATGCGAATCGTAATGGATGCCGCCAAACTCATGAAGCCCTAGCGAGTGGACTTCCCCGGCACCTGATCGATGCCGGCTCGCACAATACGTCTCACCTCGTCTTTACCAGGAGGTTTCGCCATGCCGCTTTCGCGCACGATCACGAATATCATCGACGACCGTTCTTACACCACCTACCTCTTCGGCGAGCAGGCTCTCCAGAGCTCGTGGTCCCAGCCCAACGTCCCCGTCCTCGTCTTCACCGACTCCATCCTTCCCGGCTTCTCCGTCCAGAACCATGGCGGCCCCGGTGGCAGCGGCCTCGGCGTCGAGCTCCTCTTTTGGGGCGACTGGTGGAACTCACCCGAGGGCAGCACCCGCCGCGTCCTCATCGAAAGCCGCGCCCAGACCCTCCTCAACACCGACTACTTCTCCGAACTCAAGCAGTACGGCATCGAACGCCCCCACTGGCGAGGCGCACTCGTCGTCACCCGCCCCTCGCCTCCCGGAGCCTTCAACTCCAAAGACGACTACCACGTCGTCCCCGACCTCATCGACTCCCTCATCGACGATGACGTCTACCCCGACCCCGACGACGAGCGCATCGCCTCTCTCGTCTTCCTGCCCAAAGGCTTCGTCGAAAACACCAAAGAGAACGGCGCCCACACCTTTGACTTCAACCAGGACTTCCTCGAGCGTGACTACTTCTACGTCGCCTGGATCCGGCCCTTCGGCCCCGAGACCGGCGAAGACCCCGAAGACGCCCTCCGCACCATGTCCCATGAGCTCGTCGAGCTGCTCTCCGACCCGGAACTCTCCACCTGGTATGCCGGAAACGATCCCACTGCCGACGGAGCGGAGATCGCCGACGCCGCCGTCTCGACGGACCCAACAGGAAAGAAGAACAAGCAGACCGCTTGGGTCAGCGGCGTTCACGTCCAGGCCTACTGGTCCAATCAGTACGGAGCCACCGTCATCCCCATCGACCGCGACTACCAGGCGCGCATCAACGGTACCATCAAACTCGATAAACGTACTGTCGAGAACGGAACCTTCCTGCCAGACCCGGAAGACAGCCGCCTCTGCGACATCCTTCCCCAGTGCTGTCTTCTGATCCAGGACTACAAGTACACCATCGTCAAACGCGACGAGACCGTCCGCCTCCGTATCGAAACCCAGCGCTATCGCACCCCTGTCCTCGCCTGGACCGTTGAAGGCAAGCCCGTCACCGCCAACACCACCCTCTCCCTCGACGTCATTGCCGGCACCTTCAACAAGCAGCACGCCCACTTCGCCCCTAAAACCGTCTCCGTCCAGTGCGAGCTCAAGAACAACGAGCTCAGCCTCCATACCGTCGGCACGGACGCAAACTTTGATATTGCGGTCAGCTGCTCCGTCACCGACGGCTCTATCGTCGGCAACATCCGCACCAACGTTATCGCCAAACCTATTCTCACCATCGGCTTCGTCGGTGCCGAACTCACTGTCGACCCTGACTACGAGCACCAGCGCGCGGAATGTGAAAAGGCCGCCGCCAAGATGTTCAAGAACATCCCGAACACGAAGAGCAAGGTAAAAATCGGCGATCCCGTCGAATTCTCGCCCACCGTCCTCGTCGAACTCCCCGCCTACGCTCGCGTGCAACAGTACGATCGAGCTAGACGAGCTGTAAGTCTCTCCCAAATGGCCTACGCCTCACTCCCGAAGGAAACAGCAAAAGCCCTTACCGCCTCGCTTCTGCACGATGTCCCTGCCCTCCAAGCCGCCATCTCCGCGGAGTCGCGAAAGAGTGAGAACGGCGACTAAGCCATCTTTACCGGCAACTTCTCGCATCACCCAGGTGCCCGATATCAGTCAGAGCTGGCTTTAGGAGGCACTTCAGATGCGGCTGGAGCCCGCAGAGCCTTTGTTTTGTGAAGCCGACGATGGAAGCATCACTTGCTGCCATTACGATCTGGCTCCACTTGTGGCGTCTCTGACGCGATTGGAGAGGAAAGGGTCTTCGAGATTGAAATTGGCCCTGGTTCATTTCTGGCTGCGTCGCTGATGGAATTTCGCCGAACCGCACGGAATCGACTGGAGCACCTACCGGCGACTAGAAAGAGAGTATTTCCATTTTGAAGAGATGATGGACCTGCAGCCTGTACACCTGCAGCCTGTCCCCTTGAAACCGTGTCATGAGTGGGTCTAAGCTTTCCCTTGGCCCCGGAGGGTGAGTTGCGAGATCAAGAGATACGTGCGGCACTGGATCAGCATTGGGCGGCGTCCGATGCCAACGACTTTGAAACGGAGCACCGCATCTATCACGAGGACGCGGTGCTCGAATACCCACAGTCAGGCGAGCGAATCCACGGTCGCCGCAACATACAGATCACGCGCTCTATTCAGCCGAACAAGAAGCGCTTTACTGTCCGGCGAACCATTGGCAGCGGTGATCTTTGGATCACCGAATTCATCCTGTCCTATGACGACAAACCATCCTACACAGTGAGCATCATGGAGTTCAGGGGCGACAAGGTTGCGAGGGAAACGCAGTACTTTGCGGATCCATTCGAGGCCAGCGCAGCGCGCGCTCAATATGTCGAACGGATGGACACGCAATCTTCAAGCGCGGGGACTCGCTAACTACACTGGAGTTTTGCGACAACCTTGCGCGCCATACCGCGAATGTTAGGACACTTGCAGATTACAGGTTCACTGTCGAGAACAGGGATGATCGCCAGTCATCCGCACCCAATCGGAACCAATACCCGGCCCGCTGACGCTCGCTGCACAGAATCCATGGATCCACAACTGCACCGGCGACCTGCTCCACGCCCGTCTCACCTTCTTCCAAGAGTCGTTTCGCGCTTACGACTCGCAATCGTGCGACGAACCTCACTGCGGTCGAACCGAACGCGCGCGAAGGTCCGTGAAAAATGACGAAAACTCATCACCCGAGGTCGGGCGGTTGCTGCACTTTTTTGAGTTGGGTAAACCCTTGCCGAAGCGTGTGATGTTCCCGCGAAAGGGGCGTCTCGCACGGGAGTATGTCATACCTGCGAGACCGGACTGATCTCAGGATCGGTGAGTTATCAACCCGATCCGAGTGAGCCCGGCGCAGAGGGCAACGTTCTGTTATGTTGTTGCCGACCTGCAGAGGATGTTGCTCTGCAAATGTAAATTCGTCAGGAGCCTGCCTGTCGTGACACTGCTCTGTTCCGATGACTCGGTTCTTTTTCAACCTACACTAACCGCACGGGAGGCAAACGATGAGTCTTATCGACAAAGAAGGTGCTCGAGAGCGGCACGCGTCCGGAGCTTTTGCTGGCTAAAAGCTACATCTTCCCCAAGAATCGGCCTGGATGAAGCGGCCCGACAGGCAAAGAACAGGTCAGTGAATTGCATAGCGTGGGTCATGTAGCACACGATGTCCGGCGGCTCTCACGGGCCAGCTTGCCAGTCGATACGGCTGAGCTGGCCCGATATCTCATTGGGAAGACCATCGTCCGCAACGTGGGGCGAAGCAGGATTGGCGGCCGTATTGTCGAAACAGAGGCTTATCCCCCAGGCGATTCGAGCGGGCATGCCTACCGCGGACAAACGGCAAGCAACCACTCCTTGTTCTTGAGCAGAGGGTTCGCTTACATTTACTTCATCTATGGGACGTCCTACATGCTCAATGTCACGGCTGAAGAGCCGGGGGTCGGCGCAGGAGTGCTGTTGCGCGCGTTGGAACCTCTTGAGGGAATCAGCCTGATGGAGCGACGCCGCAAAACCGACAAACTGATGGACTTGGCAAGAGGGCCGGGGCGGCTTGCGGTTGCATTGCAGATCGACCAACGGCTGGATGGAGTTGACCTGTGTACCGATGGGCCGCTTTGGCTAGGCACTGCGGTGCGGAAGACCGCGCCCATTGGCAGAAGTGTGCGCATCGGCATCACTAGCGAGGTCGGCCGGTTGCTGCGTTTCTTTGAAGTGGGAAACCCTTTCGTTAGCGGCCCGAGGGCCCACTTGACGAGATAGTGGTTGGGCCGGCCGCGACTCGATGCGAGTTGGAAACCATCGGCTGCCAGTTCAGATGAACAGCTCGCTCAATGTTGATCCAGCCGAGAAGCACTCGACAACTTCGAGGCGTTGCCGATGCCAGCTACACGCAAGATAAACTCATTGAGGCGCGATCACTCCGCTGCTCTGGTTATTGCGATCACCAGCGTCACGCTCAAACTGTTGGACACACTCAACGAGCATCGTGGCCGTACAAGAGTCCCCCATCTCGGTATTAAACATTGCGTGGTATATGTGGGGTTCTGGCCATTTCAGCCCGAGATACTGCCGGACGAACGCAGCTCGCGCTTTGTCCGTTGTGTCGACCTGTTCGATTGCCTTGTCCTGAGTTGCGCCCCCGGAGATCAGTCTGCGGATCTTATAATCGCGAGATGCATAGAGAAATACTTGGAAGACATCCTTGCGATTGCGGAGGAAAAACTGCGAACCTCGACCGACAATTACCGACGGACCGCTGGAAAGGGCGGTCTTGACCGCTGTTTCCGAAACAGCGGCGATGCGACGCGCATCGAGCAAGTGCAGCCGGTTGGTGGGCGGCAAGCCTCCCTCAAACCC
>JBAVYX010000063.1:0-33659 GCA_049588475.1 Silvibacterium sp.
CAGAGAATAGCGAAGATACCACCGGACCGCGCAGAGTATGAGGCCGGGTTCGGTCTGACGCCATTTGAAGAGCGCGGGTCGGGTTATCATTTCGCGATTCTTTCACGTCACCGCCAGCAGCCCTGAAAGTTGCAACACATCCGAACTTGGTCAACCGATGTCGTGCGCGCAGCTGATCCTGCTTGGCTGCCTCCCGTTGCCGGACAAGATCACGCAATGCCTCGGAGTCTTCATCCGGAACCCACACCGCAGTCAGATCTCCATTACGGTGACAGTGCGCTAGTTTCAACGCGTCCCGCCGATCCGTCTTCACACGATCTCCGGGCTTCTTCGGAACCAGGCTCGGCGCCACCACCGCGCAGTCGACTCCTAATTGCGTCAGTTGCCAATAAAGCACGAATCCTGTCGGCCCGGCTTCATAGCAGGCGCACAGTTGCTCTGGCGAACCAAGCTTCTTGATGAACTTGCGGATCGAATCTTCGCGGTTGGCGATCGTGCCTAGGCTGCGCACCTCGCCATTCGGTTCCGCTACCGCCACGGCTATCGTTTCGGCCTGGACATCCAAACCCAAAAATCGTAACTTCTCTCTCCTGACCGGTTCCCTCCGCTTGTGGCTCTGGACTGTAGTTCGTCAAACAAACTCAGCCTAAACCACGACCAGCGCATCGAGCCGGTCACACCATAATGACTACTTCAACGCAAGCGCGTTTTATCGCTACAAATCCTGCGGGAAGTGAGACACAATTGATCGATCAGCGCAGCACCCGGACTATCTAATCTGGGCTTTGAGACATTTTCATTCCTGACTGGCAGCAGAGGTGGTTTTTGTGCAAACTGTGCCTACCCGCTTCGACTCGTCTAATCTTTTGCGCGGCTTGATAGCTATGTGGCTGGCCGGTGCGTTTGGAGTTTTTGCGTTCGCCGGAATCATGGGACTCGGAGCGTCAAGCTGGGTTGCCATTTTCGTTGCTGTTGGCGTCACAGCAACCGTCGCATTGGCGTCTTGGAACCGCCCGATTGTTCCGATAGACAAGAAAGCGGCATCCTCCGCCTTAAAGATCCTATTTTTGATTGCGGCGATCGTGTCGCTCGTCCAGTTGGGGCGGCTGTGTGTCTTTATCGTCAACCCGGCAGCAGTGGGCTACGCCCTTGGCCCTCATCGCGGACTAGGACTTCTCAGCAGACATTTATGCATGACGGCTTACTTCGTGGCTGCTCAATCGGTGGCAACAGTGCCCAATATTTATGACGAATACAAGTTGTATTCACTTCCAACACCAGATCCAGATGCTCCGCGGAAGCCGCGCACCATCGGACCGTTCGACATCGATGCCTACGAGTATCCACCGCCATTTCTACTGTTGCCCCGAACGCTTGCGATCGTTGCGCCACAATTTCTGAATTTTCGCATGCTGTGGTTTGCGCTCTACGGTTCAGTCGTCCTTATCGGACTTCTGGCTGTCACGCGGTTGTTCGATCCAATCATCGGAACCCGCGCACTGCTGCTCTCGCCACTGGTGCTGAGCGCCGACATCACGATCGGCACGCTGCAGGTTGGAAATCTGCAGGCTGCCGCGATTGCACTCGCCATGCTTGCGATGGTGCTTTTTACCCAGCGTAGATATGCGGCTGGCGGTGCTCTGTTGGCATTCGTGACTGTCAGCAAGTTGTTTCCGGGCCTGTTGCTTGTCTATCTTGCCGCGCGACGTGAGTGGCGGGCAGTTGCATGGACAGTTGGAGCGTGCGTTGCATTGGTGGGCATTTCCCTGCTGGACACAGGCAGCGCACCGTATCGCGCATTTCTCCATCACCTCCCAAGATTGCTGAGCGGTGAGGCCTTCCCAGCCTTTCGCCGCCCCGGTGGTACCGCAACAAATTTGTCCGTCCCCGGCTTGTTATTCAAGCTGAAGTTTTTTGGCCTGCCCAATGGATCGTTTGCGCTCATGAAGATCGTCGGTTCGATTTACACTCTGATCATCATTGCCGCCACGTTCGTTATCGGAATGCGAAAGCTGAGCCGCAACGAGCAACCATCAATCTGGCTGACAATCTTGATCCTGGCTTCATTGCGTAGTCCGTTCCTTCCATCGTATGGACTCTATCCTGTGCTGTGGCTCCTCATATTGCTGGCAGCCACAGCAGAACCTGCAGTTCGGACGCTGTGTCTGATGTTGATTGCCTGGGTGACATTGAACATTACGCTCCCACTCAATAGCGCGGATCCCAGGATCATCGCAGCGATAGCGTTACTGTCGCAGGCAGTCATCGTTGCTTTGCTTGTGCTGGTATTGAGGCGGAATAAGGAATCACCTGTTGGCATGCAGCCAGTGGGCTCCTCATGAACCCATCTACGGAGTGGCTTTAGGCCGTTAAAGATGGAGTGCTTCCGGAATCTTAAGGCAGTGCGTCACTATCGAGTGTCCCGCAATAACACCGGTCGTGAAAGAGGGATCTAGAAACTTGCCAGGTATTCGCCTGATAGTAATGATGAGTCGGCTTGTGGGAATCGATCGCGCTACTCCCGTATCGCCGACATATCAGTACTGATCCTTGGCGAAACCCTGAACCGCAGAACCGAGGGCAGTTTCGCATTGATTACGAATTGATGTTGTCAGAGATCCTATTCTTAACAAATGATCGTCGAGGGTCGCATCTCATGAACAGTCGGATGATTCGACGAGTACGGGGGTGAGACTATGCAAACTCCAAATCATCTTCAAGATCACGTTGAAACGATCGCGAAACATGAGCAGGAGTTTCAGGCCAGTCGATCAAGAGGAGAGCGGATCGGCGATCGCGTGGCGGCCTTTGCCGGCAGCTTTCCGTTCGTCGCGATTCACGTCTCTTTCTTTCTTACATGGGTGGTCATCAACACGCTGTCCGTTGGCAGCATACGTCACTTCGATCCAACCCCCTTCCCCCTTTTGAATATGGGCGTCGCCCTTGAAGCGATCCTCCTTGCAAGTTTCATTCTCATGCGCCAATCGGGACTGGCGAGGCGAGCAGACGAGCGAGAACATCTCATGCTGCAAATCCTTCTCCTTACAGAGAAAGAGGTGTCGGCTGTAGTCCGGATGAATCAGCAGATTGCGGAACATCTGGGCCTGCTGAGCATTTCGAAGGATGAAGAAATTAGAGAATTGGGGCGCCCGACTTCGGTGGATGCCGTAGCAGCGACTATCCAAGAAAACCTGTCTGGTGAATAGCGTTCTCATTCGTCGTTACCGGCAATATCAAGCCAAGATCATCAATTGGACGAAGCACGAGTAGCCTGTTCGACTTTCCTGTCTTGCACTTCACGATCAGGCTGAGCCAAACTATTTTCTATTCAGCCATCTTCAATCTCTGACGCAACTAAGAACCGCTTTCCGTCATCGGGTGTGGGAAAGTAAGGTGGGCAAGAATGCCTCGGCGCTGAGCATGACTAGCTTCTCACCGGAGTGTACATGCCATAACTCCGTGGCGGCCCAGGAAATTCCGCAATGCCAGTAGAGCGTTTGCATCATAACTGTCATGGCTATTCCTCCGCCCCAACGCACTCAGCGCGTCGTCATCGGCTTCGCGCGTTTCTTTGTGTCAGCAGTCGAATAAAAATGCCCACCCGACTTGGAGTAGTGGTGCCGAGGTTTCAGAATTTGGAGTTTGGAAATGAATAAATCACCCCTGGAAGTACAGACACGGGCCACAAACGACTGGTTTGGGCAGTTTGCAGCCTCGGCATCTGGATGGTTGGGATCCAAGTGGGCATTTGCTGGAGCAGGATTGGTCATCGTGATCTGGGCCTTACTCGGTCCGATCTTTCATTTCTCCGATACCTGGCAGCTCGTAATTAACACTGGAACAACGATCGTAACCTTCTTGATGGTCTTTCTCATTCAAAACACCCAGAATCGAGATGCCAGGGCAATCAATCTCAAGCTCAACGAGTTGATACGTTCCATTGATAAAGCGCGTGACCAGATGATCGATATCGAAAACCTGAGCGATCTGAACTCGATGAACTTCACGCGAAATACGAAAAGATCAAGGGGGAATGCAACGAGCGACAAAGTCGAACTCGTTCCGGCAAGATGGCCGATGTCAACGACTGAGGGATTGCTTTAGAGCCTGAACTGCAACGTATCTCTTGTGTATCCGATTGTAGAGATCAAACTCGAGTTGACCTCTCCGCATTTTCGACAACCTACTGGATCTCAGATGTATCTGTAAGGCCAGGATGGCTTCCGTTTCTCTTGAAACGCTCGCTTCGATTTGCAATCTGTTCATTACGACAAAAGTCTCTTTTAGATAGGATGCCGAACTTCGTGAGAGCGTGAGAGTGCGATCTGAGATTCGATCAATCGGCTCTGTTCGGCATAGAGTGATCAAGTCGCCCTTTTTGCTTCCTTGAGCAAGCGAAATGCCTTGTCTTCACCTTTGCAACCAAGTAATCGATATTTCTTGCCTTCGAGGTTGTGATAGTTCACGAAGAAATCCTGGAGTTCTTTTATCCATTCGGCAGGGAGGTCCTTCAACTTTCGCACGTTAGCGTACATGTGATTGGCCTCAGCGACTGCGACAAGTCGATCGTTACGAATCTTCTTTTTGCCATCGAGCTGTTCGCCCTCGATAACTCCGATCAGTTGAGCGCGTACGGCGCATCCTGGGAAAGCAGGCTCATAGGTTCTCCTAATTTGCCTTTTCGTGCTTGGTTTTGACAGTCATGCTAAAACTAGGATGCCGTAAATGGCATTCATGAGCGAAGTTCAGATAGAAACCGAGCGAAATTGACAATATGCGCGGAATGGCGAAACGTTGTTCGGCTGGTTTCTTCGATTTGACTGCTTGGGGAAGCCTGACTATCGCCGGGAATCGAAACTCGGTCGGGCGAAAGTGCGAGAAAACTCAATCCGGCGCTGGAATGTCGATGTATTCCTTTTCCGCGAAATTCCCAGAAGGACAGCAGAATTGTCGGGAAAGGGCGACCTAACCGGGCATTCGATTTCTCCCAGGGCGCCAAAAATTACTACTCCTGTCCGGTCAGCAACAATAGGCGTGAAAATGGTTCCATTTCTTCCCGACTTGAAAACTGCGAAAAGGCCCTTCGTAATTCTCTGATGGGGCTCTCCATTGCCTCTCAGGACGTCATCATTGGTCTTCCCAAGATGTAAGGGAAGTCGAGCTTACACTTCGGCTGCGCACATGCATCGTAGTCTTCAAATCGCATGGAGGACACGTGCAATGGTGGATGCTCTAATTAAAACTGTTAGCTTCGTGGGTGGTGGGTTTCTGATTCTAACAATGTTCTGCCTGGCCACGAATCTGCGAGCACAGCAAGCAGCCAAGCCTCACGACGTCGAGGGTTGCAAAGATTCTCCCTTGATCACGCGCTTGCCAGGAGCCATTGTCGGCGATTGCCCTCATAAGGACTTCGATCAAGTCGCGGCTCCGGTCGGGATGAAAGACGGCGAGCCCCTCTCGAAGACCTTGGAGGGCCACGTGCAGAAGTGGAAATACTCCACACAACCGAACACGAGCGCGCTGAAAGTGTTCCGTAACATCGAAACTGCCCTCAAGAAAAGCTGGGTTCACTATCGTGTGGGAGAGTTCGCCCGGGACGATTACGGCGCGCAAGGGCAACGCCTGGTACATCCTGGACACGGGTCCCGTAGAAGCCAACAATGGATATTACGAGCAGACGATTGTGACGGTGCAGTAAATCCCGTCGCAACGCCGCGCCTAAGCCGACTTAGACCGTGAGAGGAAAGGCCGTTCCGGCGCCCCTGAATCTCCGCGCTTGCTGAGTGCCACCCGAGCTTCCAATCCTCTAGGCCGCTAAGCTTGCGACAAAGCGGTCGAGTTCTGCCACGGGGATTAATTGGCGCTTTCCTACTTGCAGCGGCTTCAGGTGGCCAACCTTAATGAGCTTTTTGATGAAACCCTCGGAGACTCTCAGGCGCTTCGCGGCATCAGCTTTAGTGAACAAATTCGCGGGCAAGATTAATCCTTTCAGCGGTCAATAAGCGCGTGGGATGCTTGAAAATGGCGCGCCGGATGCCCCATCAGCCACTACAACTTGAAACTAGTTCTCTCGTAAAAACCCAGAAACCGGAAGAAACGCCTACCAAGGCTCTAGGACGAATCTGACATCGACCTGTCACCGATCTGGCGGGACGTGCAGGAAGGCATCAAAGCCCTTCAGCCCGGCCGAAAATCGCCCGCTCTGACCTCATGAAGAGCCGGGGCTGGTCTGCATACTCCCGTAGCAACGCGAAGATCAACTATCAACTTGATATCCGCGCCGCTTGGGAGTTTGTTATTCGCTTTCGCCCGGCAGGCCATAACTACTTGGAGGCCTTGGATTTTTCGTGGGCCTGCGTGGAGTGCTCGTGCGCGGTCGTGGAATGCTCGTGAGCCTTGTTAGAATGCTCTAAGCCAGATTTGTGGTCGCCCTTTGCATGATGTTCAGCGGCTAAGCGGTGCGATTTTGCAGCCTTGTCGTGATGCTCTGCGGCTTGGTTATGTGCATCTTTTGCCATATTGTCCTCATTTGGGCCTTAAGGCCGCCTAGTAGGACTGCGAAAAGGCCTGCCGGGTTGCTGTGCACTGGCTGATTGAGCTGATATTCACGTAGAAGCACTGACGGGAGTCTAATCGGACAGAATCAGTGCAAGATACTTTTTCCTTGACTGCCGTCCTGTACGAGTGGGACGAGCAAAGACCTGAGACGCGCCAGGATCTTAACGGAGTCCCGGCACGGACCCCGTGTTCTCCCCATTACCGCCGTGTCTGTAGACCAGCGAGAGATTATCCTCGATTTTCGATTAAAGATCGGACCTGGGAGATTGTCCAGAGCGATCGAACCTAGTGATTGGCGAGTTCGCCAGGATCAGGCCAAGCTTCCATACCCGGTCGGGCGAGACATTACGGCCTTTTTCGGCTTGGACAAAAGCCGCCCAAAGGCGGATGGAAACTTATTGAAAATGCAAGCCGCAAAGAATAGAGTGGGCGGTGCTCAGGCGGCTTTAGAATCAAGCTCATGTCGTCAAACCCATCCGCGCCAATTAGCGTGCTTTCCGTTGGGCACGAACCAATCCTGCTCTCGATGCGGCAGCGGATTCTAGAGCATGAGAACTTTGTAGTGCATTCATTGGAGGATGTTAATCAGATCCCTTCCAGCTCTGAGATTAACGGCCCTTTCGATTTGGTAATTCTGGGCCACACATTGGATGCGGCACAGATCAAAGCCGCAGCTGGTTGGTTCCGCGCCCATCAGCCATTAACTAGGATTCTCCTGCTTGGAACGAATGCTCGTGGTCTGGACCCATCTCAATTTGATGAGGTCATGAATCCCGCGGACGGCCCGTTGTCGTTCCTCGCCGTGGTCAGACGGATCACGGAGCGACCATCTGACCCAACTCTCTCGGTTTAACTGAAGTTCGAGCCAACCGTTTACCTCATTTCGCCCTCAGATTGGTCAGTGTCGTTCTGATCCTTTCGTGCCAAAGGGACCCTCTTGTCCTATGACGACCTAACGCCCGCAGAACTAAAAGACCGCTTGCTCAGAGTTGAGGAGTCTCTGCGCCAGAGTGAAAGGCTGGCTATTGCGGGCCGTTATGCCGCTGCAGTTATGCACGAGGTGAACAATCCGCTCGAGGCGCTTAACAACCTGGTGTATCTGACGCAGCGTGAATCGCATCATGCAGAGCAGGTTCGCAGGAATATGCGCGATGCCGAGGCCCAGTTGGAACGGCTGGGAGAGATCACTCGGAAGACCCTGTCCTATTATCGGGAACAAAGCGAAGCCAAGGACTTCGACCTGGTGGAGATCGCGGAATCAGCTCTGCGCATTCATGCGCATCGCTTTTCCGCGAAGTCTGTCACGGTCCGGAAGCATTTTCCGCAACCAGTAGTTATGAGGGTTTTCGCGGGTGAGATCCTGCAAGTGTTCTCAAACCTCATTTTGAATGCCCTGGACGCGCTCCCCGACACAAACGCTGTCCTCTGGATGCGGGTAAGAATGTTGGGAGAACGGGGCTACATCGTGATTGCGGACAATGGTCGAGGAATTCATCCTTCGATGCACAAGACACTATTTGAGCCTTACGTTACTAGCAAGAGTTCGGGTACCGGAATCGGTTTATGGCTTTCAAAACGCATTATTGACAAGCATCGGGGCACAATCCGTTTTCGCAGTTCTCAAGGTTCGGGGAGAACTGGAACTATCTTCCGCCTATCGTTGCCGGTGTATTTGGCGTCCTAACTGGCCTCGAGTGTGCGCCCATGTAGATTAGCGTGCGATAACTTGATAAAACTGTAGCTCTGGATCGGGGACGCCCTGGCGCTTGGCGTGGCTGCCAGCGCGGCCATCGCGTGCGCTTCACCACCACGCTGCGCTGGTCAATGAGTTGATCCAGACCCGAGAGAGAGGAAGCTACTTCCAGAAGCAGATCGCCCAGCTGACAATGAGCTTGCGTGAACAAAATTCGCGCCTTGAGCAGGCCTGAAGACTAATGCTTTTCCGGATGTTTGATTACATCCTTGATCTTGCCAACGTTCTCTCGTAGTTGTCCCTCTGCCTGTTCCTCCACGCCCTTCTGTTCAGTCGCCGGATTTCCCGTGACTTTCCCAAACTGCTCCTTTATCTTGCCGCCAACTTTCTCAGCGCCGCCCTTGACTTCATCCTTGTTCATACATCACCTCTAAAGAAATTCAGATGCAAAAATAGCCTGACAAGAAGGCCGAGAGGACGATTCTTTTCGTGAGAATTGGAGGCGGTGGGTTTTGCTGTTTTCTCTTGGGCTACTCCATCGATAACCGAAGCCGCGAAGCCGCAATTGGAAAAGGACGGCCTCACCTCCTCAGCGACTCAATCACTGGGAGACACCCTCAGCTACTGACCCCGCATATGCCCAGTGATCCCCATTCATAACGAGTGAGGCCTTAGAAGCTGGGGAAGTACTTAGAGCAGTGTCGATGGATGGAAATGCAGTTTTCATACCCGGGGAAGTGGCCCAGGTCGCAACGTTCGCAATCTTGTAGTGGTAATCGACCACTGCGGTCTTAACCCCAGAGGGATTCTCGTCAACCGCCGAGTTATCGATCGAGGTCACTTCGCGGTATCCGTAGCAGAAGTTACCATAACCGGGCTGGGTGGGATCGGGGGTCCAAGTTGACCGACCCGAGTCAGACAAGTCATAGTTGTTGACCTGTTTTGAGGCAACAATAAAGACTTTCTTCTCTGCGGTGGTCCGGACGAGCAGACCCGCCTGGGTCAACGCGTCATAGCCTTCGGTTTTAGCATCATCAGAGGTAGCAGCCTGAGCGGGAAGTTTCTTGGGTTGAGACCAGATACATGCTGGACTGGCCTTATAGTGATCGTTGATCGCGGTCTTGTAGTTCATGTCCGAGTTGTCCGTTTTGCTGCAGGCCGTCGTTATCAACGCGAGGACGCAAGAGCCTGCCACGTAGGTAATTTTCTGTTTGTTCGTCATATGAGTTCCTTCGAGATGAGATCTGATGCTGTGAATCGTCGCGAACCCTCAGGGAGGCTCTTCTTACTCCATCCGTGCGGTCCTCGCGATTGGTCGGTGAGGGAACGCGAGGGTTAAAAGGCCAGCTTGATGCAAACCCTGCCGCGTCAGTCAAGCGATACCACAAAACCAAGGCTGGCGAGCCGAACCTGAAGTGGAGGTGAAAATCGTCACAGAATCATCTCAGGTCTAGAATATTGAACACATTCAGAGAAAATTGCGTCTGGCGGTCGTGAGTGAGCCATAAAGAAAAGGGCACCTTGGTCAGAGGCGCCTAATCCGTTATTTCTGCTAACTGGCGACGAGAGGCGAGAGTCAACCCCAGGGAACAACTCAAGCTCGCCTTCCAGAAGGCCCATATCCTCTCTTCGCACCTTCGGGTAATTTCGATACTCTAGCTCTTTTCCTTATCGTGTCCGGGCTGAGAGGAGCCCTCTTGTCCTTTTTGAGGCTGTGTAATGCCACCGCGTTGCCCGGGCAACGCCTGAGGATCGTTCTGCTGTTGGGGCTGCCCACCGCTCTGTTGTCCACCACCTTGCCGCAGACTCTGACCCTGTCTTTCAACCGATTGTGAACCTCCGCACGGGATTAGCTCCCACCTTGTCCTGATCGTTCGCCGCGCGATTGACCGTTGCCGCAACCAAGGATTTCAATCAGATACAGCGCAAAATTTCGCAGCAAGCAGAAATGTGTGCTGTCGCGCACCATTTGTTGGCGCAACGCGCGGTTGGCACGCAATCCGCTGGAACTGGGGAGAGAAAATCATTGTGCCTGGGTTGTTACATTCCCCTGTGCAGGCCTAATAGGCGCCGCCGGATATGCTTTGGCCCACTCCGCGATTCAGCCCTTTATTCAATAGATGATCTATATCAGAGACCAGTAGAGCCGCGCACCCCGGTGCGCCCATGCTGCTTGCAATTTAGACAGCGTTCATTCTCCCAGATCGGCACCTCTTGAGATCGCGTCCAAGTGCCTCCAGATCTCTCTCCGCGTGAGATTGGCGAAGGTACAGGTCGAGCTCCTGATATCGCCGGGCAGTCTGCTGATTCATCGCAAGAGGATAGGGACCGTAGGCACGCGGGAGGCGCCGGAGAATATTCGTGCACTCCTGCTCGACAAGATGACGAAGCGTGAGCGCCCGCATTCTTGCCGCGCAGAAATCCTCAGGCCGTTCGTCGATTTCGACTCCCGCCGAATCCAGATACGATTTTAGTGCCCATAGGGAAGCCTGCATGGCACCAAGATGAGCAAGCGTGTGAGGATCTTCACGCTTTTGCTCCAACACCCAATCGACCAGCCCTGCCGCGCCCCCGGCCCAGCACGCGGCTGGACCACAGGCCCCATGCCAGAAACCTGTTCTGGTCAAATACCAGCCCGGGGCGCCAATAAAATCTTCCTTCGAAACGGGCGTTGCAGTGAACGTTACTGTGGATGTTCTTATCTCTTGAAAAGCAGTTGACTTCCAATTCGAGTCGTCGAACTGCACGGAGCTTCCAGTCCGTCTGAGATCGATATCGATGAGATGATGTTCAGGCTCTGTGAGAGTTACCAAGGCACGATCAACAAGACCAGCGCCGCTGCAGAACATTTTCTTTCCGGTGATCGCAAGCCCGTTGCCGCGTGTGGTGAGTCTGAGTGGCTCGTTCGGAATTTCTGAGGCCCAGACGGCATAGAGTCCATCAGGCTCTGGAATGTGGCCGGCCTCAGCAAGAATTGCGACCGCATCCCAATGCCCCTCGGCCAGACGGGCGAGCGAGAGATCTTCCCTCCCAATCCCCATGAGTTCTCTATGTCGAGCAGAGGTCCGTCCGCCCCCAGGTAGAGGTATCGTCTCACCAAGGGATGCCCGAAGCCGCATCGACAACTCCATCCCGGTCACGCCGCTACCTCATTGTGGGCCGCGAGTGCCGCTGCAAAGCCATGAGGAGCGCGTCCGATCCTTCGGCCGCTCGTCAGTACCCTTACCCATCCGACCGACAACCTCTTTGCACGGTTTTGAAAGAGTCGATTCCATAAGTCATGATCTTCAGCGGTTGCCCGATCACTCCAGCCACCCGACCGCAGGTAAACATCTGCCCTTATTCCCAGGTTCGCTCCATGTACATGCGGATGCGTGCCGTCGGCGCGAATGAGGTAGCTCAAGCGGAACCGCTCGCTCACACTGAGCTGTGTTCGGCAAAATCGTCAACGTCAACCGTCCCAGCGAGGGCTTCGATGTCGTTTTCTGCAAAGCACAGGTGGTCGAGAAGCCAAGATTCTGGTACACAACAGTCGGCATCGGTATTGGCAAACCAGCAACGATCCATTGGACCCGAGTACCGCTTGAGAGCTACTGCGGCAGCGAGCGCTCGTACCTTGCCGACGATACCAACCTCGGCTGATATGACTGTCCCGTGACCCCCGAGCATCGATTGCGCAATAGCGTAGGTGCTGTCTGCCGATGAATCGACGACCACGATGACGTCACTCTTCATGTTCGCAGGCAAGACGGAACAGGCCTTGAGCACCGAACGCAAGCAACGGGGAAGGAGGTCTTCTTCATTCCGCGCCGGAATCAAGACACAAACGTGCCAGGGATCAGCTGTCATACGACTGTCCACCGGTCGAGCCGGAAACCCGGATATCGTTCCGACTGTGCAAGATGAAGATTTGCAGTAGTCTTCAGAACCTCGTGAACTCGATCCCCGTCGAGCACATGGTCTTGAGAGGAGCCAAGCCAGTGCACGGCAAGGAAAATCCCGTCTGTTGGCATCTGCTTGACTAATTTGGTTGCTATCAACCGGAGTTGCGTTTCGTTGAAGTAGTAGCCAATCTCACTGAACACAACCAGATCAAATTCTCGGTCGGTAATCGCCGCGCCTAGGTTTCCGCACAGAATTTGCACGTTGGGCAGACGCTCGCAACGAACGCGTGCTCTGGCAACTGCGGTTGGCGAAATATCCATCGCCTCCACTCGATCGCAGACTGTCGCTAATTGGGCGGTCAATATTCCGATGGAGCAGCCCGGCTCAAAGGCGTGGCGATATCGCCTATCACCGAGAGCACGAAGAGTCGCCGCATACCGATCATGCTCATACTGGCTGGACGCGAACTGCCACGGATCTTCGTGCTCCTGATACATGGTTTCGAAAAACTGGGCGCTTGTCGGAGAGAGTCTCATGCAACCAGAAACACCTCGTACGGGCGTTTGGCAGGCGCTAAGAGAAGCTCGGGCAAGATCGGGTCCCCGAAATCGCGCACCAATTGAGACTGGTGATTGAGCAACGCCTCAGTCTTTGCCTGTAATAAATCAGGATCTAGGGGCAGGCAACTCACGGGCAAGCCCTTGACAAGCCCGGTCGTCCCCCGATGCCAGGTCCAGAAGAAGTAAAACGTCAGGGGCGAGCCGACTTTGTGTGCCACTTTGGTTGCTGCGCGCCCGCATGCCTCGTGGTCTGGATGAAAATCGCCCGGCCACGGCGCCACGATATGGGTTTCGCTGGAAACAAGAGACATCAGACTCTCAACCAACTCCTCTTCTTTCGATGAAACTGAGCTATCAGGAAGTTGAAGTCGAACAATCTTGCCGGACTCAACACCGAGGCGTTTCAACGCGCCTTCCTGTTCGACGCGGCGAATCTCAGCAAGGCCACCGCAGCCGGGATAGCAGTTTTCTCCGTCAGTGACAGCCGCGACGACGACATCCATGCCCCTCATTCGTTGCCTGGCGATCAAGCCTCCGGCCCCTAAGGTTTCGTCGTCGGGGTGCGGGGCGATGACCAATATGGGCGCGCATGACGGATCCCATGCCGGCAATCGAGTCAGACAGGTTTGCCATTCTGCTTCAGGAACGAGGGGAATGATCAACCGCTTAGCTCTCCGTCAGCTACTCCAGCTTTGATGCGAATGGGGAAGAAAGGTATTGGCCTTTACCATCCGTCGTGGTCCAGAAATGATTTCATGAACAACAGTGCCAATCGTTGGTGATAACAACGACAAATCGACGACAGCCTTACTTCTCACGATGAGTTGCTTGCATCACAAAGCGAGTATGGCAAACACGTCCCTCGTTTCGCTGAAAAACTTCGGTAAAACTGGCGTACAGATTTCCGCTCTGGGCTTGGGCGGTCATCACCTTGGCGCAGCAAAGGATGAGCAGACGGCTGTGGAGATCGTGCATCACGCAGTCGACGGCGGCATCACGTTCTTTGACTGCTGCTGGGAATACAACCGGGGCAAATCAGAAGACTGGCTGGGTAAGGGAGTCAAGGGCCGTCGGGACAAGGTCTTTCTGATGACTAAGGTCTGTACTCATGGACGCGATGCAGCGCTGGCGACGCAAATGCTCGAACAGAGCCTGCGACGGCTCCAGACAGACCATCTCGACCTATGGCAGATTCACGGAGTGGGGTTTGAAAATGATCCTGATCTATTTATCCGACCCGGCGGCGCGGCCGAGGCACTAACCAAGGCCAGGAAAGACGGCAAGGTCCGGTTTGTCGGCTTCACAGGACACAAGGACCCAGACGTGCATCTTGCAATGTTGAATACGGGATTTCCCTTTGATGCTGTGCAGATGCCACTAAATCCTTTTGACGCGAACTTCTCAAGTTTCGAACAAAAAGTGCTGCCGGTGCTCAACCAACGCGGCATTGCCGCTCTGGCTATGAAGCCGATCTGCGGACATGGAGAGCCGGTGCAGAAGGGAGTCTTCACCGCTGCCGAACTTCTCCGTTATTCGATGTCGCTCCCGGTCGCTACAACCATCACCGGAGTTTCCGACATTCAGATCCTCGATCAGAATCTCAACGTCGCTCAAGGCTTCATTCCTCTCACCGAAAGCGAAATGCAGATCCTCCGGCAGCGCGCCAAGCCGTATGCGGGCGACGGTCACTTCGAGTTGTATAAGACCTCGATCAAGTTTGATAACCCTGAGGCACGGCTGGCACACGGCTTTCCACTTGACCTCGAGCAGGTCGAAGTGAAGCAGATGGTCTATGCCACCCAGAATTCGGGACGGCCGTATCCGCAGGTGAAGGATTCTCCGGGCATTTAATAGTTTCAGATTTATCGAGTGCGATGAACAGGCCAATACAGTGACAAATCCTGATAATCCCGACCTTCCGGAGCTCTTAATGCAAGATCAGCGAACCAAGGCTGAGTTTTCGCGACGTCGTTTTATTCATGGAGCGGCGCTGGCGGGTGCTGCCGCCGTTGTGCCAGGTAACGAGGTTGGTGCGAATTCGCAAACGGCATACGCTAGCTCCAATCAACCGGGAACTCAATCGAGCGTCCAGAATCCCATTATTCCCAACTTTCGCGGTGAATACGGAGCCTCCTCTACACCTAACTTTCAAGTGCCCAAGAGACCCATGGGAAATACCGGGCTGCAGGTGTCGATAATCGGCATAGGTGGGTACCATCTCGGCACCGCTGCCGGTCAGGAAGAAGTCAACGAGATGGTTGCAAAAGCCCTCGATCACGGCATCAACTTCTTCGACAACGCGTGGGAGTATCACGGTGGCATGAGCGAGGAGCGCGTCGGCACGGCCCTTCGTGGTAAGCGTGACCAGGCGATCGTCATGACTAAGGTTTGTACTCATGGCCGCAAGAAAGATATCGCCATGAAGATGCTCGAAGAATCGCTTACTCGCCTGCAGACCGACCACCTAGATGTGTGGCAGGTCCACGAAGTCATCTACTATAACGACCCCGAGAAGGCCTACGATCCCGATGGAGTGCTCGAAGCGCTGACTACCGCCAAGCAGCAGGGCAAGGTACGCTTCGTCGGTTTTACAGGCCATAAAGACCCATCGATACATCTTGAAATGCTCAATCGAGGTTTTGCTTTCGACACTGTGCAGATGCCGATCAATCCTTTCGATCCGAGTTTTCGGTCGTTTGAACGGAACGTCTTACCACTGGCTGTTCAGAAGGGCTTGGCTGTCTTCTCGATGAAAAGCATGAGCGGCTCGGGAGAGTCGATTGTGAATGGCGCTCTTACGCCAACTGAGGCTCTCTCTTACGCGATGAGCGTGTCCGGTGTGTCCACCACGATTTCAGGGATGGATTCGATGGCGGTACTCGATCAGAATCTCCAGATATTGCGCAACTTCAAGCCGTTAGGTGAGAAGCAGATGGCTAACCTCCGGGAATACGGGCGCCAGTTCAGGGATGGCCGCTATGAACTTTTCAAAAGCACGATGAAATACGACGGCGCTCTCGGCCGGGAGCAGCATGACTTCCCAAGCGCCGCTGATCTGCCAGCCTGAGGAGTGTTGAGAGTATGCATGTGATCGTTAGGACAGGATTGCTTGCGGGAACAGTAAATCGGCCAAGCATCATCGCCGCCAATGCTGATTCGGCGCAGAGTTGCAACCGTTAGAGGCTTTTAAATCGGAACACACAGGCGAAAACAACGTGGTGCAAGCTATCAAGGTCGTGTCGGCTCTCCTCGGCAATACACCCTCCAATGGCTATGTGCACCGACACTATTGGAGTGCCATATGACCTGCGAGCTGCACAAATGAACGAGCCGACCGCAGAGAAGCCGCCGGGAGTTTGAGCCGCTCCGAAACGAAGAGACCAAAATGTTGCGGTTGCTGCGCAAGCGGCTTGCAGCCACTTGAATGCTCTCGATCCCCGAAGCTATTTCCCACTCTTACCAATAGACGGGTATTTTTTCTTCACCGCCGCCTTGACCTTTGCTTTCTCTGCTGGGGTGCCCGACTGCGCAACACGAGACAGGGCATTCCGTGCGTGCGCTTCATCCTCAATCGGATATTTCCGCTTATCGGGTTCCGCAAAGGACTTTGTAGGGATCTTTTTTCGAGCATTGGTTGAGAGCTTCGCCATGTGTCACCTCATAATCGTAGGAAAAACATTTGTAGAACATCTGCAGTTCTTATGATGCGTCGGAAAGGCGTTCCGTTGAACCTCTGCGGGGCGGCCTCATGATGCTCCAAGGCACGGCTTTCCAACTTTGTTCAGACAGGCCGGATGTCAACGCGTCTGCAAGACCTCGCTATGAGGCGGACGAACCGGCTCTTACGGATTAGCCAAAGACTAAAGGACACCCCGATCCAGACGACACTTCCCATTAGAATCGCGAACCACGGGTCGCGTTGGGGAAGCGTTCGCCAGATAACCAGCGCGAAGGCGGCCAGCCTGAGACAGCCGAGCGACGCACCCGCGGCGTCGATGCTGGATGCGGTGCGCCCGCGATTGGTGCCGTCATACACGATGCGTTGCTTCTGTTGTTGTTCGTGCTTTTCGATAAGACTCGCGCTTGCTGAGAAGATGGCAGGAAACGCGAGGAAGAGACCACCAATCTCAGGCCCGAAACGACGGGCCAGGATGCCGGCGGTGACGATGCAAACACCTCCGAATATGAAGCGCATTGCGAATCAGTGGAACTTGATTCCTTTGAGTGCTGCGAGTTTTGCGGACACGATCATGTCGATTCGATCAGTGTTACGTGAGAAAAACAGCCCATAAGGCAAAGGATGTTCCGACCCAGATAGGTAAGAGAGCAACGCTGGTAGTCAGCGCCGGCGGCTTGTACCGCATGAGGATCCAACTGACGGCGGCAGCATAAAGGAAGAAGGCCAGAGCGCCGGTGACCATGGAGCGGGCTCCAAGTGCGGCGTAAACTTTGCGGTCCCTTTCACTCGTAAGGCCGAGTGTGGCGAGGGCGATCGAGGGAGCTGCTCGAAGAGTCCCGCGAAGCTTTTGTGACGCAGCACCTCGCCAACGGCGGCATCAAATGTACAACATTATCCCGCGCACCTCCCCTTTCGATCCT
Organism: Silvibacterium sp.; assembly: GCA_049588475.1. Taxonomy (GTDB): domain Bacteria; phylum Acidobacteriota; class Terriglobia; order Terriglobales; family Acidobacteriaceae; genus Silvibacterium. Next base: position 17,296 of record JBAVYX010000063.1, read on the forward strand.
AGAAAAGCCGGAGCTAGGCCTCCGTACAGTTCGACAAAGCAGTAGCCGCTAGGGCGAGAAGGTAGAGAACAACTAAATACGCTGCGGTCCCATCACATTGATTGACTGCCACGACTGGGCCCCTCACGTTTGTCGGTAACTTCTTCCCGACAGCCTCTTGACCTACCGCTGCATGTCAAGGAAGGACATCCAATGAAATCGTACCGTTTCATGAACTCTGCCTATACGGTGGTTTTAATTCTCTGCTCTGCTGGCTTTACGCTCAAATCTGAGGCTCTCGTCCGCTCCCCCGGTGCTCAGACTGCGCCCGATAATTCGGCACAAAACAAAGATCAGGGCCTAACCGGGGATAATCAAGCCAACGCCAAGGGGGACCGTCTCACCACAGCGAACATTCGGAAAGCTATTATTGCCGACAAGGATCTCTCTACGTACGCGCACAACGTCAAGATCATCACCATCAATGGCGCGGTCACTCTCAAGGGACCGGTTAAATCCGAAGAGGAGAAAGAAAAAGTTGCCTCTGACGCTGCCGGCGTCGTCTCTGCAGACAAAATCACCAATCATCTCACGGTCAAGCAATAACAAACCGTCTCAACCATAGGTCCATCAGGAGCATCACACCATGTCCAGCAAAAATACTGCCGTCTTCGGCATCTATGCGACGCCCGCGACTGCAGAAGCCGCCGTCGATCATCTTCTCGCCAAAGGTTTCGCAAACTCTGCGATCTCAGTTCTCTTACCTGACAACGACAGCACTCGCGCATTCGCCCACGAGAAGAGTACCAAGGCTCCTGAGGGAACCGCCACCGGCGCAACGGCCGGCGGCGTCATAGGCGGAACGATCGGTCTTCTCACCGGCCTTGGCCTTCTCGCCATTCCCGGTATAGGTCCATTCATCGCGGCTGGCCCAATCGTGGCAACATTGGCGGGCATGGGTGCAGGCGGAGCTGTAGGCGGCATGGTAGGGGCTCTCGTCGGTATGGGCATTCCCGAATACGAGGCAAAGCGCTATGAAGGCGCTGTCAAAGACGGCGGAAGCCTGCTCTCGGTTCACTGCGACACGTCGGAGCAGATCCATGCGGCAAAAGAGGCTCTAAGGGACACGGGAGCGCGGGATATTTCCTCTGCGGGCGAAGCCGCTTCGAATGACAAATCCGGAGCTCGTGGAATCTACGGCAACATCGCTGACAGAGATACAGTTCTGGAACCAGTTTCGGATCGTGGCCGAGAGGACGCGGTTGTCGTTCAGAATCGTGACGTCGTCGTGGAGCGTGGGGTGGTCCCCGGGACTCCTCGAATCAACAAAAACTGAATCGCAACCCTCTCAGTAGGAAAATAAGGACGGGCTGCCCTTAACATGGGCGGCCCTGACTGTTATTGGCGTCCACTGCCAATAACTGGGGAGCGGCAGCGGCAACGAGGTGATGGCTCGCATGGGATTCGCAACCTCACGAACAGGAGACGGTCGCAAGTTGCACCAAGAGATATTCGCGCATCTCGCCAGCATTCCTTCTACCTGGACTCACATCAAATCGCATGGTCAATGATCTCTGGTACAAAGACGCCGTCATTTATTGCCTTTCCGTTGCTTCGTTTATGGATGCAAACGGTGATGGTGTAGGTGATTTCACCGGGCTAATGCGCCGCCTGGATTACCTACAGGGGATAGGTGCTACTGCGCTTTGGTTGATGCCGTTCCAGCCATCACCGTGCAAAGACGATGGCTACGATATTGCGGATTATTACGGCGTCGATAGCCGGTACGGCACACTCGGAGAATTTGTCGAGTTTATGCAGGCCTGTAAACAGCGCGGTCTGCGTGTGCTGATCGACCTGGTGGTCAACCACACGTCCAACGAGCATCGCTGGTTCCAGGAGGCGAGGCGTCGGCGGCTACAAATGTCGTTTGGCAGGTTGTAACGTTTCGGCGGATATGTTCATGGTGCACGGCCACCGCGCTGTTTACGGTCGTGATCGTTTCCTGTGGGCGACGCAGCGCGCGTACCCAGTAGATTATCCGCATGCGAATCGCACGTACATCTTTTCCTGCTGCGGCGTACTTACGCAAAGTTCACGGGCCACATCGGAGCGGATCGAGAACAGGCTCTCAAGAATAAAAAAGCGCCGGATATTTCCTCTGTGAGCGAAGCGGCTTCGAGTGACAAGTCAGGGCACAAGCTATGGCAATATTCCGGACGAAAAGACACTTTTGGTGCCAGTTCCCGAAGCACGTCCGAGAAGACACCGTTGTCGTTGACCGCGTTGACGATCGTGAAGTGGTCGCTGGCCCTTCTCCAACCAAAATACCGAATCGCAACCACTTAGTAGGAGGACAAGGTCCGGCCACGTGATTCCTTCGCGGGACAAGAGACCTCGTCGCAAGCAACTGCGACACTTCTTCTGGAAGTTATGCGCTTTCGCAGCAAATTCACCCTATCTCATTACTGAGATCATGAATTGTTTGGCCGGCTGCGTGCGCCAAGGCTCCCGTGGCGTCCCTGACTGTTCCAGAGGCCTGATCCGCAAGCCCTTCCGCTGCGAGATCCTCATTTCCGGTGACTCGGCCCAGTCCTTCTTTAAGTTTCCCGGCCAGCTTTCCGCCGGCTCCCGCCGCACGTTGCTTAGTACCCCAACCAGATATCTTGCGCGCAGCGGTGTCAGCGTCATCGCTGCCAATTCCGTTTTGGGAACCCGCGCGGTGAAGCAAATAGTAGGCGGCAAAGCCTAGGCCCAAACCTGCGAGTACCCCGAGTACCCATGGAAAAGCTTTCATAGTGACCTCTATGTGGTCAGATGCAAAATCCAAGGGCGTAAACGGCGCGCGTCTAGATAAGAATTTTGCATCTCAATTGGAAACCCAGGGGATCGTCTGCGCGGTTCGTCCATCGTTGCCTGGTCAATACGCTGAGTGGTGAGAGCCGATAGTACAGAAAGCCTGAAGTTGAGGTGTTCGTTTGTGAAGACTGTATCCCCTGCTGGTCTACCCAAGCTTTTGCGTACGCAAGGCGCCTTGATAACAGGAATTCTTGTTATCGCAGTACTGTACTTTGCGCGCGATCTGAGATCCGTCAACCGGGATACTGCGTTGATGTCCGTAAACTATAAGTTTGCCGAGCGATTGCCAGTGACGAGGCGGAGCAGAAGAGTGAGGATGACTGCTCCGATGACGGCAATGACGATGCTCATAATGAGCCCGTGATCGCCAACGCCGCCGAGGCCCAGGTGACTCGAAATGAAGCCCCCGATCACCGCGCCAACTAGACCCACGACCATATCCATGATGGGCCCAAAGCCCGAACCCTTCATGAGCTTGCCGGTAAGCCAGCCTGCGACGAGGCCGATAATAATCCACGCGACAATGCCATGCCCCATAAATCTGTTTCTCCTTGGATGTTTGGATGCAATTGTCTCAATTCGAAGTGGAACAAATCTGAAATTACTCGTCCAGACGACAGAGCTTGTTTCAAACGCTTCCCCTCGCATGGAATGTTTGGCCAACTTTGGGATGAAAATGCGCATCTCTCGCACAGGCTTATTAGCAAATACTGCTTGCCAAGGCACCTGTCATCCTCGGCGCCGATCATAATACGCGGAACGTCTCTCCCAATCCGCGCCAAGAGCGCATCTGGGACATTGTTTCCCGTTTTCCTCTGAGATCCCTCTGGAATTTACAGGGCATTCCCGTCCGACTCGTTGCCCAGCGGACCTGGAAGTCTGTTCTTGCGGACAAACTCTTTGGCCACGCGGCGGAACTAGGCTTTTACTTCCTTTTCGCGCTTTTCCCGACCCTCTTCAGCGCCAGCGCCATCCTCGGCCTTGTCGCCCATTCTGCCAGCGGAATTTACGACCAGCTTCTCCATTACCTCGCGCTCGTCATTCCCACCTCTGCGCTCGGCGCCGTGCTTGCCACCTTCAACGAAACCACCGCCGCAGCCACCTCGGGCAAATTGACTTTTGGGCTGATTGCGGCCATTTGGTCGGCCTCCGTCGGTATCTCCGCCATTCAGGACACACTTAACATTGTCTATAAGATCGAGGACACTCGCTCATACTTCAAAGCCCGCATTTATGCGATCGGCCTTACCGTTATTCTTACGGTAATTGTCACAATCATCCTTGCATGCTTGCTCGGAGGCGACTTCTTCGCTGCTCTCGCAGTTCGCCTCGTTTTCCATCCTGTCTTGGCGGTCCTTGTCGCCTCTGGCTCGAAACTTTTGGGTTGGGTTCTTGCCGGCGCCTTCCTGGCCCTATCGTTCGCGGTTATCTATTATTGGGCACCAGATGTTAAGACACGCCGCTGGCACTGGCTCACACCTGGCGGAGCGATCGGCATCTCGGGTTGGCTTCTCGCATCACTGGCTCTTCGGGTGTATCTCCACTTCTTTGACACGTACTCGATGACCTATGGCTCGTTAGGTGCAGTCATCATTTTGCTTACTTGGTTCTACATAACGGGCTTCATGTTGCTTCTGGGCGCCGAAATCAATAGCGAGATCGAAGCTGCAGCCGCTGAAAAGCGGCTCACTGACCCTTCACCACATCGCTAAGTCGGGCGACAATGCCTTATTCAGTGGAGACTTGGCCGCGAATCGACTTCAGTACATACCTCAGAACCGCATGGCGGTGGCGGATCTCATGCTTCCAGGACCCCACAGTTGCGGCGCACACGAGTAACCCTCGCTAGTTAAATCAGGCGGCGCGTGATCAAGAAGCGTGAAGCATAAGCACTCCGCCGCTTTGCATTTTCGCACAGATTCGGCTCAAACGAGTTTGCCGTCGAACTACCTTCCACGCCTTCTCGGCGTCAAGCGCGCGTAGCCTCGAAAGCAAGCAGGCATCCCTGCGGAGCGACTCTCGCATCCCACTACCAGTTAGCATCTCCTAAGAGAGAAATAATGGGTTCGGGCGCCCTCCCAGGCGCCCTTTCTTTTGGCTCACTCACAGGCCATCCGCCAGGAAGGCGAATGTTTTCTGGACGTGTTCAATATTGTTCAGACCAAGCCCGGGCGTCACTCAAAGATGATCCCTGGCAACTCCTAAAGAAATCGGTTTGGGGCGCCCTTATCTGGCGCCCACTTCTTTTTGCTGGCCGCGGGAGCGATCCTACGGCCGTTTTGCTAGATCGAGCTTGGACGGCCTACCCCGGGTCCGCTTTGTTGAAAAATCTGGAGATCCCGAGCAGGGTACCGATGCTCTGTCTCGCTCTCCGCGAGTGCTGCACCGGTGGGGGACGAAGCCACCGTCCGGAAACAATGGAGGCAAATCGTATCGAAGCTGCCGTCAGCGTTGCGGCGATGCGCGTAATTCTCGGTCATGTAGACGCTTCCTCGATTCTTTAGCTCGTTCTCAGAGATCGGACTCTGCTTGCATTCGACGTTCGATGTCTCGGGGCGGCGAGTCATCTCTAACGACTTGCCCATCACGGTCTCCTCCGGGCGTGGAAAATTGTCCCAAACTCAACTCATAAGGTATGGTCAATTTTGCTCACTCAAGGGGCCGCCTCACATTCGCTAGCGATGCTCGTGACCTTTCGATGCGCGACGGCGGCGGTGATGGCACGCAGCATCAGTGAATGTGCTACCTTCACCGCTTCAGCATGGGGCAGCAGATGATCGTAGATCCAGCCCGTAAAATGGTCGCCTCCATGGCGGTCATGCGTGGCTGGGCCAGGGTTCGGATCCACGCATCCAGTTCATGCCGAGTCGAGCCGATCCGGCCTTCCTGATGCACGCGGCCAGCCGCGTCCTTCACGCAATAGCTGATCGTTTTCTTGTGAACATCCAGTCCGATGTAGTACATGTCGTCTCTGAGGAGCCTCCGAGGTCGTTCTCTGAATCAGCAGCCGCTGAGTTCAGCTTCTTGTAACGCCTCGTGGTCCTCGCAGACTTAGCATTCAAACAATCCGGAACTTTCGAGGCCGTTCACCCCCTCACTCGTGTCGTTTCCGGATTGCTGACAACACGTCCGCTCCGCACGGCCTCAAGACTTCCCAGCGTGGTCGCCATACTCCCAGTTATAGGGCTCGCCGATGTCGCCGAGGATAAACCCACCATCTCGACGAAGCCCGCTTCCGAACGAACATCATTCGAAAGGATCAACACACAGCGCTGACTGGCTTCGATGCAGATCAGAGTATTGGCGGTTTGTCCATCGTGGCCACCCTTAAAGAAGCCGTGGCCCTGCGGGCCATCAAATACAGTGACACCCAGCCCCGAAGCCAGGTCCTTACGCTGTTCACTCAGAGGCAAGTCGGACTGGAAAAGCGGGAACAGACCGGCAGTCGTGATGTGCAAGCTTGGCTTTGTCATTTCGGCGCGCGAGGCCGGGCTCAGGCCATCGCCGCTCACCAGAGCTGCGGCAAACTTTGACAGGTCGGAGATGGTGGTATTCATCGATCCCGCCACGCGCACCTTGCTGCGCTTCTCATGGGGCTGCGGTTGGCCCTGATCGTTCCAGCCATCCGCCACGTTGGGGTCGGAACCATTCTTCCACACCAGGCTTGTGCGGGTCATTCCCAGGCAGTTGAAATCTGCTTTGGCCAGATCGCCGACGTCAAGCCCCAACCCATGCGCCGTGCTCCCGTGTTCAATCACGAACTGCAGCAGGATCATTCCTTCGCCCGAATAGCTGAAGCGCGTGCCGGGTTCGAAATGGATGTGTAGTTTCTGGTCGGGCTCAATAAACCAGAAGTTGCTGAAGCCGGTGGAATGGGTCAGGCACATACGCGGCGTGATCTTTTCCCAACGCGGATCGTCGGCCAGATCCGTGTAGGGCCCATACTTGTCTGGGAAAACGGTATCGGGGCCATAGCTTGGCAGCGGCTTGTCCAGATAGTCCTTCAGCGGTGTGTCAAGGTTGAGCTTGCCCTGATCGACCAGCTGCATCACAGTATAGGCAAACACTGTCTTGGTAAGGGACGCGCCGTACATGACCGTGTCCGTGGTCAACGGATCTCCCTTAGCGTTACGGATGCCGTAGGCGTTGACGTAATCGATCTTGCCGTGATCGATGACCGCAACGGCCATGCCGTTAGCGTGGGTGCGAGCCAGTATCTTGCCAACTTCGGTGTCGATCGCCGTGCCGTCAGGTATGGTATGTGAAGAAGCCCCGATGGGAAGGCAGAAGGCAGCGAAGAGCGCGGTCAAAAGCGGAGAAGCATTTCTCCGTGCATTCATGATGAAAGGCCCTTTCAGAACCCGCTACTGACTCGTGAACTTGCCACGCAAGCGAGCACGCTTGGCCTGCAAGGATGTACGTACTTGGCTCCACGAAAGTTTGGTGACTGCTCCTGGCTCGCGACTGACTGAGATTTCCAGCTAGGATATGCTCTCGGCTTGTAGGGAATTCGGAGATCCTTTGCAAGTGCCGCTGTCCGTCCTTGTCGCCGTCGGTGCGCGCATCGTGCGCATTCTCTCGAAGAGACCGAATAGGGCAAATTGAAGAGCTGATATCTACTTCGGCGTACGATGCTCTATTTTCTTTTAATGAGGTTTGACAAACGGGTAATGCCGCATCTGCATCTGCGCAGGCATCGTCACGACAGCAGCGGCACCACCCGGTGCAGGTTATGCTCAATATCCTTCTTTGAAAAATGCAGCGGCTCACAGGAATCCGATGGCGTCAGCGTGATGCGGATGCATTTGAAAACAGGTTGATTGCTCTTGGCGGCAACGCTGCGGATCGGAACCAGCACATTGGTCTCCGGATAGTACGCTGCAGCGCTGCGCCGGGCAATCGCATAGGGCACGATCGCAAAACGAGGCGCCATGCGGACTTCGCCTTCAAAGTGGCTGTAGATGTCTACGATCTGGCCGGCGCGGAGGCCCCTTGCCTCCATGTCGAGCGGGTTTAGAAAAATCACTCGGCGGCCCTGAAACACGCCCCGATAGCGATCATTCAACCCGTAGATCGTCGAATTGAACTGGTCGTGGGTGCGTACCGTCGTGAGCAGAAATTCATCAGGCTTCAGGTCATGTTTCGGGATCGGGCAAACCGTCATCTTTGCTTTGCCCGAACTGGTTTTGAAAATGCGTTGCTTTGCCGCATTCGGCAGATAGAAGAACCCCTCCTTGGCAAGCCGCTCATTGAAGTTATCGAACCCCGGAATCACACGCGAAATCGAATCTCGAATCAGGTTGTAGTCCGCAGCAAGTCCCAGCCAGTCCGTGGTCGTTCGCGACCCCAGCGTCACGTGCGCTAGGCGGCAAAGGATCGCCACATCGCTCATCAGATCAGGGGAAGCAGGCGGAAACAATCCCTTCGACGGATTGATAATCCCCATCGAATCCTCCACCGTCACGAATTGCTTGCCTGTCGCCTGTACATCTTCTTCTGTCCGCCCCAGGCACGGCAGAATCAGCGCTCGCTCCCCCGTGATTAGGTGCGACCGGTTCAGCTTCGTTGATACATGCGCGGTAAGCTTGCACTTCTGCATCGCATGCGCGGTGTACACCGTGTCCGGCGTGTTCGAGAGGAAGTTGCCGCTGATGGCAAAAAATACCTTGATGTCCCCATTGAACATCGCATGCAGGGTTTCGACCGTGTCATATCCCCACTTCTTCGGGGGATCGAAGTTGAACTCCTTCGCCAGCGCATCCAGGAACGCCTTCGGCGGACGCTCCCAGATACCCATTGTGCGGTCGCCCTGCACATTTGAGTGCCCGCGGATACACACTGTCCCCGCTCCCGGCCGCCCGATATTGCCGCCGACCAATAGCAGGTTCACGATCATCGAGACATTATCCACGCCATTGCGCTGCTGCGTCACGCCCAGGCACCAACCACAGATCGTCTTCTTTGAGTTGGCATACATCTCGGCTGTGGCATTGATCTCAGCGCGCGACAGCCCGCTCTCCTCGAGGATCTCGTCCCAACTCGCCGCTTCCACGTCCGCTCGCAGCGCCTCGAAGCCCTCTGTGTAGGCCTGAATAAATTCGGGGTCAACCCCTGAAGACTGCCCGGCCCGCTCGCGCTCGAAAAGCTCCTTCAGGATGCCCTTGATCGCCGCGACGTCTCCATTCACACGTACCGGCAGATACAGATCTGCAAGCGCTTGGCCGTGGCCCAGCAGTGCAACCGGTAGCTCCAGCGGGTTCGGATAATCCTGCGGATTCGGATTCGTCACGTGCATCAAGCTCACTTCAGGCAGAGGATTAATCGCGATAATCTTCGCGCCCTGGTCCTTCGCCTTCTGCAACGACGTCAGCATTCGCGGATGGTTTGTACCCGGATTGTTTCCGAAGATAAGGATCAACTCCGAACTCTCCATGTCCTCGAGCGTCGCTGCACCCTTGCCCACGCCGAGTGTCTCTACCATCGCCACCCCGGACGACTCATGGCACATATTCGAGCAATCCGGAAGATTGTTCGTCCCCAACTGGCGCGCGAAGAGTTGCAGAAGAAATGCGGGCTCATTCGTTGTCTTGCCCGAGGTATAGAAGCTGGCCCGATCGGGAGAATCGAGGTTATTCAACTCCTCCGCGATCATCGCAAACGCCTCTTGCCACGTAATCGGCTTGTAGTGGGTCGCGTCTTTGTGCCGCACCATCGGAGTCGTAAGCCGCCCCTGCTGGTTCAGCCAGTAGTCCGACTGTGCCGCCAGCTCCTCAATCGAATACTTCTCAAAGAACTCCGGCGTGAGACGCTTCCTTGTCGACTCGTCCGACACCGCCTTGGCGCCGTTCTCGCAGAACTCGAAGATCTTCCGGTTCTTGTCAGGACTCGGCCACGCGCAGCTCTGGCAATCGAATCCGCTAACATGGTTGATCTTCAGAAACGCCTCTGGAGCCCGCATCACTCCCATGTCGCCGATACCGTATAGCATCGTGTTCCAGATCGCCGGAATCCCCGCTGCTTCCTCCGACGCCGATCCCACTCTCAGATCGCCGAGGCCGGTTGGATTCTGCGCCTGCAGCGAAATCGCATCATTTGGATCCAGAAACTCCTTCGTGCCATCATCTCTCACAACCATTTCGAGCAAGGTTTCCTTCACACGATAATGCCCGTCTCTGCACCCTTCATCTCCGTGAACTACGCTAGTGCGGTCGAATATCGCCACGGCCTAGCTCCTTTCCTATGAATCATTCGATTGGAGCACGATTGCCGCTGATTCGCCATCTTATGGGGGAGAAGACCATCTTCTGAGGGGACTTCGTGAGTCACAGCACGCATGATGGGCACAGCGTGCGTATGCCGAACCTGAATCCCGTGTCCTTGCTAGCGCCGTCAACGGCAATCAATTTCGATCTTTCCTCACACGAATTTCAGATTCTCGGGACTAACCTTTGCTGGTCATCGGCAGAGGTGCTGAGAAGGATTGTCTGGTACCGAGGAAATACGTTCTGGTGGAGATGTTCCAGCAGTTCGCTGTCAGGATTAGTTAATTCTCGATTAAGACCAACAATTGACTCGACTCCGTACTGCTCTTTGGTTCTTTTTCGATTCGGGCATGGCTCGAATTTGCGTTCGGTTGTACCGGGGAGCGAGATCGGCTGCCAGTTTGATAGACCTCGGCGTTATGGACCTCGGTATCGAAGTAGAGCACGTGCACCCGGCTCGGCCGTTGTGCTTCGAGAACGGAGCGAACTTCCGCCTCGAACAAACCGAGCTGTCGCGCCTTGATCGACCCTGAGCAATGGGCGAAGAATGTTCACCCGAATTCTCCGCTCCTGCAGCTCCAGAGGACAAACGTTGCTGCTCCCTGGGTCCAGCAACGGACGCTCGATGGCCTTGCTGGTGATTACAATTTGTCGAATGAGAAGACCGGCGGGTGACGGACAGGAGTTGAGGTAGGCCGGTTCCCCGTACGAATTGCGAGACGCACATTGAGGCCGGCGGATACAGCTGCATCGAGTTCCGCAGACGAATCGGAGAGGAACGTTATCTCATGCCCCTCGACGCCGAGCTTCTGGGCGATCCTGCTGTAGCTTGTAGCCTCCGTCTTCGCGCCTGTGGCAGTGTCGAAATAAGCCTCAATCCACCGGGTCAGGTCACCGGCCTCGCTATGTCGAAAGAGTAGCCTTTGTGCGAGTACGCTACCGGAAGAGTAAATAGCAACGCGGCGGCCTTCACCTTGCCAGCGTTCAAATGCTATCGGCACATCAGTAAAAACAACGCTCTTCAACTGCCCGCCGGCATAGCCAGTCTCCCAGATCTTTCCCTGTATGGCTTTGAGAGCCGGAGACTTTCTGTCCTCATCCATCAGCCAGATGAGGTAGTCATGGGCTTGTGAACAAGAACGAGCTTGAGAAATCGCCGGTGCACCGGAGGATTTCTCTGCATGGTTCTCTTTGATCAGCATATCCAAATCGCTGTGAAGTTCTTTGTCGTGCGCATGCTCTTTAAGAAACTGCTTCAGGTGCGCACGCGCGAAAGGGAACAGCGTTTCGTGAACGAAAGAAATGGGCGTAGTAGTTCCTTCGATATCGAGCAGGATTACCGAGGTCTTACGGCTTAAATTCATCCGTGGGTGATCGCGGGCCGCGTTGCATTTAGATAGACAGGACCGAAGCACACGGGCTCATAACCAGCATCGATGCCGCTTGAGGTGTAGTGAGGCGTCCAGCCTCCCGCGGCCTGAAAAAGCCGGATCGCGCGAATATCCCGATCACTGCAAAGATTAAACCAGTGACGAGTGCCTTTGGGCACGCGAATCAAGTCGCCCGCGGTGACTTCCACCACGACCACTGGGCGTCCTTCCGGATGAATATGGAAGAGGCCGCGGCCGCGTACGATAAAGCGTACCTCGTCTTCATGATGCCAGTGCTCGCGATTAAATCTCGCAAGCATGGCTTCGAGGCCGGGTGTTTCCGGCTGCACGTCGATCACATCCGCAGTCGTGTAACCGCCTTTCTGCTTCAGGGCGGAGATCTCAGGGGTGTATTCGCGCAGCAATTCTTCGGGCGATGCGTTAGGCGGAACTCTTTTGAGATCCCATTGTTCATAATCGATATGGATGTGCGCCAGATAATCACGAACCTGGTTCTCTTCGCGCAGAGTGACCTTCTCGTCCGGAATCTCGATGACTGCCATATTGCTAGCTCCTCTGGCTCACTGTCGTTGGCCGCGAATCAGTTGATTCTGGCCGATCACTTCGAGCAGGAATTCCAGAATTTCGACATGCCGCTGGGCCTCGCTCACATCAACACCCCAGGTGTAAATGCCATGACCACGCAAGAGCATTCCGTGCGCATCCGGGCGTTCGACGAGAACGCTGTCCAGCCTTGCGGACAAATCAACATAATCCTGCGAATTTTCTAGGATCGGCAACCATTCGGTGTGCTCATGCGTTTGGATGCCCGAGAGCCCTTTAAGCATCTCATAACCGGTTATCGTAATCCCAGCCTGCTCGGCAAATAAATCAGATAGCACAGTCGCCCAGATGGAATGCACGTGAAGCACCGATCCGGCCTTCCTTCGCTGAACAATCACTCGATGAAGCGACGTTTCGGCGGAAGGCTGTCCCTCTCCCCTGAGAACATGTCCATCTCCGTTTACTTCAACGAAGCTCGAGGCTGCCAGCTTTCCCTTGTCTTGTCCGCTCGCTGTGATGATCAGGCGCAGAGGCTCAAAATTGAGCGTTGCACTCAGGTTGCCCGAAGTGCCCAGTAGCCAGCCTCGCTGCGCCAGCGAAGCTCCCGCCTCCGTTAATTGTCTGATCGCTTCTGCTGCTTCGGCCATGACCAGATTCCTGATTGGCTTCATTTTAGTCGAGAAGACGCGGCAATTTGATTCCCAGCAGATCCATTGCTGCAAGACTGTATAGTGTCTTCCAACCGTCAATCCTCAATTGTCGGCAATTCTTTTATCAATGGAATAAAAAGAGCATGAACCACTATCGCTGGTTCCGCCCAGGCGACATCAATGCGTTTTTTGTGCTGATGTTCGACAACGTCGCCAATCTCGTGATTCTGGCCAGCATTTTGATTGGCGCATTTCGTATGCCGAAGGACATTGTTCTGTACCGCATGGTGCCCGGCACAGCCGTTGGGGTGCTGCTGGGCGATCTCATCTATGCCTGGATGGCAGGACGGTTGGCCCGCCAAAGCAATCGTGACGACGTAACTGCCATGCCGCTTGGACTGAATGCCCCCAGCATCTTTGGTATGTCGTTCGCAGTCATCGGGCCGGTGTACCTCCTCTCCGGTGATGCCATGCTGGCATGGAAGACCGGCATGGCCGTAACCGTTCTCGCCGGCACCTTCAAGGTCGCGCTTTCCTTCACTGGCAATCGGGTGCGGCTTATCGTGCCACGCGCAGCGCTTCTGGGGTCGATCGGCGGCGCTGGGCTTGCATTGATCGGCGTGCTTCCCTTGCTGAAAGTATTCATCGATCCCATCCCTGGTCTCGTCGCTCTTAGTCTGCTCCTGGTGACGCTGGTTGGACGGAATCGGCTCCCATGGAAAATTCCCGGCGCCCTCGGCTCGGCATTGGCCGGCGTCGCAGTCTTCTACGTACTGCGCTGGCTGAACTTCACGAGCCCTCTGCTGTCAGAGCGAACCTCACTGCCCTTGACGCTCCATCTGTCCTTTCCCTGGCCAACACTGAAGTTTCTCGGAGGGCTGTCCACTGCCTGGAGGTATCTTCCGATAGCACTGCCATTCTCGCTGTCGACGGTAGTAGGCGGAATCGACAACACTGAAAGCGCAGCCGCCGCAGGCGACGAGTATGATACACGTGCGATTCTGCTGACCGAAGGCTTCTGCACACTGGCTGCCGGACTCTGCGGCGGAGTTGTCGAGAGCACGCCTTATATTGGGCATCCTGCGTATAAGTCCATGGGAGCCGGAGCGGGATACACCATTCTTACCGGGCTGGTCATCGGGATCGGAAGCGTTCTGGGTTTCCTGCCATTTTTCGTGGACTGGATTCCTGCATCTGCCGTCGCGCCGATCCTTGTCTATATCGGCCTCGAAGTGATTGCGCAGGCGTTTCTCGCTAGTCCGCGCCGGCACAGCCTCGCGGTCGCGATCTCCCTGCTTCCTTCACTCGCATTTCTGGCGCAGCTCGAAGCAAATTCGGTAGTGACGGCACTAAGATCAAGCACCAATCAGATCACCGGAGAGACGGGTGAATCTCTGCGAACCCTCAACTTGTTAGGCAGCGGATTCATCATTACAGCGATTCTGTGGGGCGCGGCGACTGCAACGCTGATTGATCGCCGTTTCCGCGCCAGCGCTCTCTATCTATTAACAGGCGCTCTCTTCTCTCTGTTCGGCATTATTCATTCACCTGCGGTAGGAGGCGGTTTTGTGCTCCCCTGGAAGGCGGATGCTTCCCTTTCATGGCACTTCGCTGCCGCATATCTGTTAGGGGCATGTGTGGTCGCAGGAGCGAAGCACCTCTCGCACGAAGAAGAATCGGTGAAGACGAATGCGGAAGCTGGCTGATATCCATCAAGACCATCTCTCCAACATCTGCAAGGCAAGCAATTTCCAGATTTTGATCGGATCAGTATTTCTCATACCAAGCCTAGAGTTAGTCTTCAACGTTCCAGTTTGTCTCAACTCCACTGGCAGAAATTGAGCCGGGCACTCCACTCAAACATTGACCCGATTCTTCAGGCCATGCTAGCGTCCAAATATGGCGTTTCCCCTGCTTCATTGTTGTCGCTGCGACCAACCTTCGTTGGGTGAGCCGCACATTCTCAGATATTCCTGAAACGCCTTCTCCATAGCTCACCCGAAATCCTCCATCGTTTGCCCGTAGTATCCGTCGAGAGGCCGGCATCCGTGCCGGGCTTGCTTGCGACGGTTCAGCTGTGGAGAGAACCTATGCAACTCGCAACAGATAAACGACTTGTGCGTAAGGCGAGCAGCACATTGAAAGCAGCGAAGTGCCTATCCGGCGCACTCTTGAAAACGCCTGACGAGCTAACCAAGATCGTCTCGCTGTTCGCGTTGTCTGATGGATGGGTGGATCGGGTGCGGCTGCGCGCCCAACGGCGCTGGTATGAGCGGCTGTATCACGGTCCGGACTATGACATATGGGTGATCAGCTGGCTGCCAGGACAATCCACCGGCTTCCACGATCACGGTCCGTCTTCAGGAGCCTTCGTCGTGACGACCGGGATTCTTGAGGAGCATCGTTATGGTGAGCGGACCCGCGTGATATATCCGGGCAAGCCGTGCGCATTCGGCCCCGATTACGCGCATGACGTCCGCAACGTCTCCGTCGCGCCGGCCATCAGCATTCACGCATATTCCCCTCCGCTCAACGAGATGAACGAGTGCGAACTGGATGGGAGTCGATTGGTTCCGCGTGAACGCGCGTCTGGGAAGGCTGAGACGCTCGATCAGGAGTGGCGAGTGCAAAGGCGGAAGCCCGCAGACCGGACCGGTGCCTTGAGCATTGAGCAGGTGCTTTCAGCGGCACGTGCCCGACTGCGACGGCTATCTCCGGATGAGACCTATGAGGCGCTGGCCAAAACAGAGGCGATACTCGTCGATATTCGTCCCGAAAGCCAGCGCGCTATCGAGGGCAGTATCGCGGGCGCGTCGGTTGTCGAACGTAACGTGCTCGAGTGGCGGTTCGATCCGGCATCCAGCTCGCGGCTGCCGGTCGCGACTGATCATGACCTACAGGTGATCGTGTTCTGTTCCGAAGGCTATGCCTCGAGCCTGGCGGCCGCAGTTCTGCAGGATCTTGGACTCTGGCGCGCGACGGACATGGTTGGCGGATTTCATGCATGGCGCGCAACGGGTCTGCCGATTGTGCCACCAAGCAAGGCTTCCTCGGACGATCCTGCTAACGAGCGTTCCGCTCAGCTCCTGGGCTTTGTTGGCAGGGCTGCCGACACAAATAGCCCGGCCGACGTACTAAAATCGGAGTTGACCGAGAGTTCTTGATCTCAATTGGCGATATCAGCGGTGGGTGTTGAAAAAGGGTGGTGTTGCAAGTTTCAAATGCAGAGAAGTTTGTTGGCGAGCGTCTGTGGTGCGTTCTTAAGCTGCCAAATCGAAAAGGCTGTCGATGAACTGAATCTGCCGAAGAAGATCATCTCCTGCCACCCATCGAACTTGCCCCTTCCGGATCATGTGGATTGCTTCGTGGCCTTGAATCGTTCGCCGAGCCGCCTGGAATTCTCGGAAGCCCTGCTTGGCGTTCAGGCGACGTTTAATGGCTCGATGATCCTGTTCGAGAATGTTATTCAAGTACTGCACCAGTCGGTGTCGACAGCGCTTGCGCAGCGCCCCTTCCTTCTTACTGTCGGGGATCGCGGAGCTGTATATCGGTGCCAGGTCGGTGTTGATCACGCGAGGTTGGCGATGGGATCGATCGCCGAGCGCCTTGCGAAAGAGGCGCTTGGCAGCGTCGGCGTCACGGAACGCTGACAGCAAGAAATCGATGGTGGCACCCTTGGA
>JBAVYX010000064.1:0-9091 GCA_049588475.1 Silvibacterium sp.
GACATGCTCCGAGGACTTCGCTCCGGCAGTTTGGACGTCGCTCTGCTCCGTTATGAGTTGCCTGAGAACTTTCAGGGATTGTCCGTTGAGGAGCTCGGCCGTTACCCCTTGAGGGTGGCCTCTCACAAAAAACATCGCTTCGCTCGACTACGAGCGGTTCCAATGAATGAGGTTGCCATGCAGCCGATAGTCGCGTTTTCCCGGAAGGAATATCCTGACTACCATGTGGTATTGGCTAGGCTACTGTCGCCGTACAACCCTTCACTCAACATTGTCGAGGAATACGAAAGCGTGCCCAGCCTCATTGCAGCGCTGGAAGCGGGGCAGGGTATATCCATTGTTAACCAAAGCATGTCTCGTATTGCCGGAGAGCGGGTAGTACTACGTCCTCTGAAACCGGCGCCAGAGCCTGCCCGCTACGTCCTCGCCTATCGCAAAGAAGGCGTTTCGTCGCCTATTGCTTCGTTTGTCAAAGCTGCGAGAACGACGAAGCCGCGATAGTGTGTTGCAAACACAGTGGACTCCTCTGCCCTTGCGCTTGCCCTGTTGATCCTGAATTTGCGGAAATCCGCGAACGGATAATTTGACAGACTGAAACTAACAGGATTGTTGTGCTAGATCAGTCTCGATAAACGCTCAGCTCGGTCAGTCGTCCGGATAGTCGTCTTCTCGTATACTTGCCCTCCTGCAAATCCCAACCTGGAAGTGCGAGATGCCAGTTGTCCCGGTAGCCGGTTTTTCGGCAACTTACCAGAGGCATAGCCGATCCGACCGGGGGATGAATGAATGCATGGTCCTCTTTACTGCTACTCAACATCCTCTCTTGGCGTGATTGCTCTACGCGCAGAGTGATGATCGAGCATCTCTGCTCATGTTGACATCCGACCCGAGCGGTGCAACACTTGGGTCGGATGCCTTCCGGACAAAATACCGATGCCCGTATCGCCCTGATGCAGGGAAAGCTGGACCTGCTCATTTTGAAGACTCTCGTGTTGGGGCCATGCCATGGCCAAGGGGTGGCGCGGTTGATCCAGCGCCAATCGGAAGAGGTTTTCTTTGTCGATCATGGTTCGCTCTATCTGGCGCTGCAGCGGCTTGAAGACAAGAAATGGATCAGCGCCAAGTGGGGCGTGAGCGAGAACAACCGCAAGGCGCGTTTCTATTCGTTGACGGCGAAGGGTCGCGAGCAACTCGTCGAGAAGACGACGGAGTGGGAGCAGTTGACGAGGGCGATGGGGCTGATTCTGGGCGGGAGCACGGCGCCGGGTGGCGAGGAGGCTTAGAGATGTTCAAGCGCAGGCGTAGCACAGAGGATTTCTCGGAGGAGATCAAGGCGCACCTGGAACTCGAAGCCGATCAACTCAGACGTGAAGGCTTTAGCGACGATGAAGCGCGGCGGAAGGCGAGGGTCGAGTTTGGCAATGTGCCTGCGGCGCAAGAGCGTTTCTATTTGAAGAGTCGAATCGTGTGGCTGGACAATCTGGGGCGCGATCTTAAGTATGCGGTTCGCCAGCTGATGAAGAATCCGGGCTTCGCCGCGACCGCGATCCTCGTGCTTGCTCTGGGCATCGGCGCGAGTGTTGCGATCTTCGCTTTTGTGGATGCCGCATTGATCAAGCCGCTGCCGTATGAAAGCCCATCACGGCTCGTCAACATGTTTGAGAGCAATCAGACCGGGCCGAGGTTCCATCTGTCCTATTTGGATTATCTGGACTGGAAGAGACTCAATCATGTCTTCAGTTCGATGGCGGAGTACGAGCAGGACGACCTTATGTTGAACACGCCCACAGGCACGCAACAAGCCAACGGAGCGCGGGTGAGCGATGGCTTCTTCCGGACGCTTGGGGTGATTCCGACGCTGGGTAGAGATTTCTATGACGGCGAAGATATTAAATCAGCTTCAGGTACGGTGTTGCTGAGCTACGCTGCGTGGCAGAAGCGGTTTGGCGGAAGGGCAGACGTAGTTGGGCAGACGGTAACTCTGAATGGGACTTTGGCGAGCGTCATCGGAGTGTTGCCGCGCAACTTTCATTTCGCTCCGGCGGGACCGGCGGAATTCTGGCTGACGATCGATCCATCGAGTAACTGCAACAAAAGCAGAGGTTGTCACAATTCCTTTGGAGTCGGCCGGCTCAAAGAGGGAATCTCCGTCACTGCGGCTGACGCGGAGATGAAGGGGGTCGCGGGGCAGTTGCAAAAGCAGTATCCCGATTCGAATCTCACCCGCGGCGCGCTGGTGCTACCTCTGACAGACGTGATCGTTGGTGACATTCGCCCAATTCTGCTGGTGCTGTTGTGCGGCGCAGGCTTGTTGCTTTTAATTGCCAGCGTGAATGTTGCGAGCCTGTTGCTGGTGCGTTCCGAAAGCCGGAAACGAGAGATTGCCGTGCGCGGTGCTCTGGGGGCGACGCCGGGGCGGTTGATTCGCCAATTCATGGCGGAAGGTCTGCTTCTGGCGGCGAGTGGCAGCGTGCTCGGTATCGCATCTGCCTATGCCGCGACGCAGATTCTCCTGAAACTGCTTCCGCCGGAGAGGCTCGCGGAGATGCCCTATTTGTCTGGAGTTGGGCTGGACGTTCGTGTGGTGCTCTTCGCTGGCGTAATTTCACTGCTGGCTGGCGCGATATTTTCTCTTACCCCGATGCTGCGGCTGTCATTGGTGACCGTGCAACAAGGCCTGGCGGAGGGAGGACGGACCGGCGCGGGTGTCGTGTGGAGGCGCTTCGGCGCAAACCTTGTCGTCATCGAACTTGCCACGGCCATGATGCTGCTGGTGGCTGCCGGTTTGCTGGGCAAGAGCTTCTACCGGCTGTTGCATGTGGAGATGGGTATCCAGCCGGAGAATCTGGCTATGTTACAGGTCTGGGGACCAGCCTCCAGTTATGCGAAGGATCCGCAAAAGGTTGCGATGGAAAGGCAGGTCTTGAGCAAGCTTGCGGCTATTCCAGGAGTGAAATCGGTTGCTGTCTCGAGCGATCTGCCAGTCGGGGATGGTGATGGTATCAAGGCGATCGGAATCGTCGGTAAGCCGAACCTGGGAGATTACAACGAGGTGAATGACCGGGAGGTGAGTTCCACCTATTTCACGACCCTGCAGGCGCGGCTGTTGCGAGGCCGATATTTCACTGAGGCGGACGATGCCTCCCGGCCAGGGGTAATAATCATCAACGAGACGTTCGCAAAACGCTACTTCACGGGGGAGAATCCGTTAGGAAGCCGCATTAACTTCGGCGATGTGAAGTCTGTGCTGGAAATCATCGGCGTCGTGGATGACATTAAAGAAGGGCCATTGGATATCGCTACTCGTCCTGCGATGTATATGCCCTTCGCTCAGAGCCCGGACAATTCCTTCTTCGTCATCGTGCGCACGTCGCAAGATCCGAAATCCCTGCTACCTGCATTGGAGACCTCGATTCATGAGGTAGATCCCAACATTGCCACTCATAACGGCGTGACCATGACCGACCACATTCGCGACTCGCCGGCGGCCTACCTGCACCATTCCTCGGCGTGGCTGGTGGGAGGCTTTGCCACGATGGCACTGTTGCTCGGAGTGGTGGGGCTGTATGGAGTGATTGCATATTCGGTAAGCCAACGGACGAGGGAGATCGGCATCCGGATGGCGCTTGGCGCGCAACGCTGGTCTGTCCACCAGATGGTTTTGCGAGAAGCGGGTTGGCTCGCCACTACCGGAATAGCAATTGGAGCGGTTTGCTCGTTGGCTGCCGCCACACTCTTACGTGGTTTGTTGTTCGGGATTCATCCATGGGACCTTCCAACTTTGGGGGGAGTGGCCGCAGTTCTAGGCGTTTCGGCCCTCCTGGCAAGCTATATTCCTGCTCGCCGCGCAGCATCGGTCGATCCGGTGATCGCGCTGCGTACCGAATAGATTGGCGGTGGTGAATCTCGAGGTTGTCTCTTAAATCAAATCGCCGAAGCTCGCTTTGAGCAAATCTGATCTCGAAACGCGAGCTGGCCTGAAGCCATTATTCGACAAGAACGTCGTAGCTGGTCCTTGGCCACTTGAAGGTCGATCTTCTACCAACGCTTTTAATCGTGGGTCGATTATCTTTCATGGAAACGCAGAACGCGCAAATCCCTTGCAGGGCGCCTGCTCGCCCAATGAAAATTTCCTAGAAGGATGGAGAACCAAGCCAGCCTCGCATCCTAGAGGTCCCCCCGAAGGTTGCCGAAATTTGTTCGACCTGCCGCGTAACCGGAAGAGATACCTGATTTTCCTCGTACGGCAGGCCACGCGAAGTAATTTCGCCTAGGTTCAGCGCATGAGGAAAATATCGAATCAAATGAGAGTTGGCGACGCGGAAGTGGTCAAATGAAATTAGTTCTCGTCCTTCTCATTTCTTATGAACCCACCGGCCTCCCTGATCGATCCTGCATCTCCATCTCAGTTGTCCGCTGCCAGCAAGCGTCTCTTGCCGTGGCTGGTTGCGGTTGCGTTCTTCATGGAGTCTCTGGACACCACCATTCTGAACACGGCAGTTCCAGCCATCTCGGCCGCCCTCCACGTCACCCCCCTCAGCATGAAGGCCGTATTGGCCAGCTACACATTGAGCCTTGCTGTCTTCATTCCCATCAGTGGCTGGACGGCGGACCGGTTCGGAACGCGCCGCGTGTTCGCTTCCGCGATCGGCCTCTTCACCCTTGGATCATTTCTTTGCGGCGTATCGAGCGACATCCATCTGCTTGTCGCCTGTCGCGTCCTGCAGGGTTGCGGCGGAGCGATGATGGTCCCGGTAGGCAGGCTCACCCTGGTGCGGTCATTCGACAAATCCGAACTCCTTCGCACCATGAGCTTCGTCGCCATTCCAGCTCTGGTTGCTCCCATGCTCGGTCCCATTGCCGGAGGCCTGATCGTCGGCTATTTCCATTGGCGGCTCATTTTTTTTCTAAACATTCCAATCGGCGTAGCTGGCTTAGTTCTCGTCTATCTGCACCTGCCCGACTTTCGGGAAGAGCACACGCACCCGCTTGATATCGTCGGACTTATCCTGTTCGGCTCCGGCGTCGCTCTGTTGTCGTATGTGCTGGAAATCTTCGGAGAACACACTCTGAGCGCGCATGAAATGTCCGGACTGTTGACGCTCTCTCTCGCATTGCTGGTGGGTTATGGAATCCATGCGAAAGGCACTCCATTCCCTCTGCTGAAACTGAGCCTGTTTAATATCCGCACATTCCGCGCTGCCGTGAGCGGCAGTTTTTTCACGCGTCTTGGAATTGGGGGAGTGCCGTTTCTCCTGCCCCTTCTCTATCAGGTTGGCCTCGGCTTTACGCCCATTCAGTCAGGCCTGCTCATCATGCCCCAGGCGATCGCAGCCATGAGCATGAAAACGATTATGCCCCGACTCCTAAGACTTATCGGTTATCGTGGCGTATTAATCTCCAATACCCTGACCCTCGGTGTCCTTCTTGCGCTGTTTGGGACGATCGGCCTTCACACGCCGGTTTGGATTATTGTGCTGTTGGCATTTTTCTATGGGGCGTTCACGTCGTTGCAATATACGAGTATGAACACGCTTGTCTATGCGGACACCACCGAAGAACAAACCAGCGATGCAAGTTCCATAGCGAGCACCATGCAGCAGATGTCGATCAGCTTCGGTGTCGCGGCGGCGGGACTAACCACAGCGTTTGTCATTCCGAGTGCGTCCAATTCCGACCCCGTCGCAATGATCCACGGAATTCATAAGGCGCTCTTCGTTCTCGGAGGACTTACCATCGTCTCGACGATTGTATTTCGCAGTTTGAAGCGCGGTGACGGGGATACGGTGAATCAGCCAAAAATCTTCCATCCAGGCGGATAAGTGGCAATGTTCAATGTCCATCGTTCCACCAATCTGCAGTCTTTGAAGTCTTTGAATTACTACATCCGGGTCGAGATGATATTGGTGAACGAGAAAGTCATCCGGGCTTTGTGCCTCCACGTTCCAAGAAGTAAGCGCAGCTTCAGGGAAATCCTTGAGGGTGAATGTAACGATAGTCTGGGCCCCTGTGCGCGCCGCTGCTGCCAGCACATGACGGTCTTTGGGATGATTGGCCATCGCGGGAATTAGCTTGTCATGACCTGCCCCCTAGTTCCGTTCAGGTGATTCAGTAAATTTAGCCCGTAGCCGGAGCTGTGGGAAAGTTGAAAACACGGTGGGTGTTTTCAAAGTGGGCGGAGCGCACGTCTTTTCCATAGCTCGGGGTTAGTGCCACACGTGCAAACTCGGCGGGCGTTCTGTAGCCGAGGCTGCTGTGTGGCCGTTGTTCGTTGTAATCGACCTTCCAGTCAGCGACTTTCCTTCGCGCGTCGTGAACCAGCTTACCCGCAAGCACTCTTCACGCAAGCGGCCGTGGAAGCTCTCCACGTGTGCGTTCTGGGTGGGCTTGCCTGGCTGGATATGTCGCAGCTCGACCTTCCACTCCAGAGCCCAAACGAGGAAGTGGCGACTCGTCAGTTCCGGCCCGTTGTCACAGCGGATCGCTTGCGGACATCCGCGACGACGATGATCTCATCGAGCACTCGCGTCACGCGCCGGCTGGCAAAGCCCGTGTCCACCTCCAGCGCGAGACACTCCCGCGTGAAGGCATCGACCACACTGAGTATGCGGATGTTGCGACCAGCAGCCAACACATCGTGCGCGAAGTCGAGTGCCCACTCCTGGTTGGCTCCGGTCAGCGTTGGCCGCGGCGATCCCACGCGTATACAGTGCCGGCGCTTCTTACGCTTCAGGCACAGCCCCGCCTCGCGATACACCCGCCATAGTCGCTTATGGTTCACTCGCTCGCCCTCACGTTCCACCAGCACTTGCAATCTCCGATATCCATAGCGCGGCTTTTCTCTCGCCAGCCGCACCAGCTTCTCTCGCAACGACTCATCCCATCGCCGCGATCGATACCGATGAGTCGATACCGCAATCCCCATCAGCCCGCACACCCGGCGCTCACTGGCCCCATACTGCATGCGAAGCCAGTTAGCGTCCGCCCTCCGGTCTACGAGCTCAGGCCGTTTTTTGAAATCACCGCCTTCAGCATCTCCTTGTCCAAACTGAGGTCCGCAACAAGACGCTTCAGACGCGAGTTCTCATCTTCCAGCGATCGCAACCGCTGGGCGTCGCTCACTTCCAGGCCACCGTATTTGGCCTTCCATGCGTAGATCGTTGCCTCGCTCACCCCGCACTCGCGGGCTACATCATCCACCGTGCGGCCTGCTTCTACTTGCTTCAGCGCTGCGATGATCTGCGCCTCCCTATGCCTGCCCTTGCCCATCTCGTCCCCTCCCGCTTCAAGAAATCCTAGTCGCTTCTGTGCGGATCCAGGGGGGCAGGTCAGGTCTGTTCGATAATTCCAGCTTCTTTGCAGGCCAACGGTGTCGATTTCCCGTTGGCAATCGCCACTTCGATCTGCCGCAGAACGTTCACGATCTGCTCAGGACTGTGCTTCTTGCCTCGCGCCATTTATGGCTCCTTCCATACCAGTTTGTCTCACTCCCTCTGGTACAGAATTTGCCGGGCACTCCACAGTCCATGTGTAAGGATACGAGTTGTGACACTGCGCACAATGCTTGGCGAATAGCACTTTCCCTTGCGCCGCTTTTGTGGGATCAATTTTTCCAAACACTTCTTCCGGCCATTTGGGCGGAGCCAGATGATTCAGCAATTCTTCGATTTTTTCAAGATTAAGAAGGCGTGCATTCGAATCAAAGAGTCCTTCTTCAGGGTTCTTCGAAGTCAGGTCCATCGGCATGTAAACGCCCTGAGTTTCCCCGAAGTTCCGATTAATCGGATCTTGCTGAATGCCGCTCCATTGCGTCCATGAACCCTGCGGAGCATTCCAGAGGAAGGGAGGCTTTACAGGTGCAAGGGGAGGAAACCAGTTCTGGGGAATTTGAGGCGCTATGTTGAACTTGCGATTGAGAATCAGATTAAGAGCGTCCATACGCCCCGGACCCCAGTCGTGAGGAGGGACCATGGTGAGGTTGGTGTAGTAATGAGTACGTTCAGCGTTACGTTCGAAGCGTTGACGCAGTGGTCACTTGCTTGGTAACTCCAATGGGTAGGCCATCCGGATTACCTTCTGGGTCAACGGGCGAGGGGATCAAGCCATAGCGTTCTAGATTCGCGTCCGAGCGGAAGAGTTCCTGGCTGTCGGCAAGTTCGAGGTTTTGGAAGATGTCATACGACATCATCTCCGTTCCCTGCGCTATCCAGTAAAAGGTGTCCCGATCCGCTTTCGACCATCCCTGATTGAGGTAAATCACCGGGTCAGATGAAGCCTGCGCGGCTGCCGCCCGTACCGGCTTAAGGTGCCAGAGGGCATAAGCGCCGAAAAGCAACATTACGACTGAAGCACTTCCCCAGAGCGCGATCTTGTTCCGCCGCTTTGAAATACCTCCGAATAAAGACGCACTACACCTGCCGTGCCCGCACGATTGCGAAGCAAGCCTGGTGACGTCTAGAAGCCAGGGAAAAGCGAAAGGGGGCAAGCACCGTCAACAGACTGCTCGACCTGCATTCTGACACACTGGGCCTGGGTTAAATACTGTCTGTTTGGACAGTCCGCCCAAACCCAAGAGCTGTCAGGCGGATTTATCGTCGGCAATGCGGAAATTCTCAACTGGAGTGAACAGGTCTTGCCATAAGCTGAGCATGCTTTTAGCATCCCCGAATGTCGTCAAACCGGAAGTAATTGTGCCCAATGATGATCTCAAGTCGGCGGTGAAGTGTATGTAAAACGGGGACTTCGGTAACTTGACCACCATCGAAACTCCTAGCGCTTTTTCCCGAGACCGTAGTCCGTGTCGGGTCGCGAATCATACCTGTAAAGCCAATCAGGGTAACCGGTGGCGCGGCGGGAGCGCCGTGCCCGGAGATATCGGCAATAAGCAGACCGCTCAACATCATAAACGCTCGTGTGGCCTGAGAGCGTTTTCTCCAACTCGAGCGACGAAATGTTTTCACCACCGCTAACGGTGAACTCTTCTTGGGTTTTCACGCGATAGCGCTGAACAGCAGTAAAATGGTTAGATATCGAGAAGAATTATGCCTCGACTTGAGACGATAAAGAAGCAGGCTGATGTGACTCACGACAT
>JBAVYX010000065.1:0-4445 GCA_049588475.1 Silvibacterium sp.
CTGTAAATCTTATAGCCACTTGCAGGGTGGCATGACGCTTGCTTCGAATAACACATTAAGGTTAAGGGCAGAATGATACACCCACGGTGGTCGCTGCCTTTTTGTAGGATAGGTAACGGCGTCAAAAGGTCTCCTTGTAGCGTGGCGCTTAAGAAATCGTCGTGGAAGGCAGCATAAATCGACGCTAGGATCCACCCAAGGGAACCACACATTTAATGACTAGTCCTCTGGAAAGCAGCCGAGTTCGACGGAATCAGATTCCTAAATCGCATGCTCGGGGGCCAGAGGCTTCTAGAGTCAAGACCAGCCAATGCTGAGACGTTTGGTTGTCATTCTTCTGGCAGCGGTTTTGCCCACGCAGATCCTGCCCGCGCAGAGTACGGAGCCCCCGCCAAGTGATCCCTTGGGCCGGACGACCCCGCAAAGCGCGGTTTTGCAGTTTCTAGGAGCTTGCCACGCCCACGAGTATGCAAAGGCGACTCATTATCTCGATCTGCGTCAAATGTCCCCAGCCGACCGCGTAACGAAGGGTACGCAACTTGCCCAGCAGTTAGAAGATCTGTTGGACGACACGCCGTTCGATATCGCGACGCTGAGCCGCGACCCTGAGGGAGATTTGTCTGACGGTCTCTCGCCTTCGCGGGAGGGTCTTGCCACCTTCCAACTCGAGGGGAAGCCCTCGGAACTGGACCTGGATCGTGTAGAGCTGAAGCCCGGATTCAAGGTCTGGCTAGTCTCTGCGGACAGCCTCCCGCTGATTCCGAAGGCCCACGAGCTGCTGACCGAGACGCCGCTTGAGAAGAAACTGCCGCAACTGCTGGTGACGCACGAATTACTCGACACACCTGTGTGGCGGTGGATTGCTCTCCTGGCAATCGGTTTCGTGCTTTGGTTTGGTGCGGGACTGTTCTCTCGTGCGCTCGTTCTGACGTTCGGTCGGCTGACGAAGGGAAATGCGAGCCAGCTTCGCAAACCTGTCCGCGTTTGTCTGGCGATAGCAGGTGCTCGCGGTGCGATGGCACTTGCACCGCCGTCCGCGTTGCCACGGATGTACATAGAACGCGCGCTGGCGATGGCCTTCGCCCTTGGACTGGCTTGGGCAGGAGCGGCCGCGGTCGACTACGTCGCAGAGCGATGGCGTACCCGACTGGATCCCCGCATGAAGGCGATGACCTACTCCGTGCTTCCTCTTGGCAGGCAGGTCATCAAGATATCTTTTTTTCTGATCGCGATACTGGCAGTAGTGAGCGCCTGGGGCTATAACACAACGACGATTCTGGCTGGCCTTGGTGTGGGAGGCATCGCTATCGCGCTGGCGGCGCAGAAGACAATTGAGAACCTTTTCGGCGGCATCTCGGTCATCAGCGACCGCCCTGTATTGGTCGGTGATTTCTGCAGATTCGGCGCGCATATTGGAACCGTAATGCACATCGGACTTCGATCCACACGCATCCGAACGCTCGATCGAACTATCCTCAGCGTGCCCAACTGCCAGTTCTCCGCTACGGAACTCGAAAACTTTAGCGCACGAGACAAGATCTGGTTCCACGTGACGCTGAGCCTCCGCCGGGACACGACTTCGGACCAGGTGCGCCGAGTGGTGTCGGCATTGGGAGACATTCTGAAGCAACACTCGAAGGTAGAAACCGGCGATATTCCGGTGCGCTTCGTCGGAATCGGAAACTATTCCCTCGACGTAGAGGTCTTCGCCTACGTTACGACGTCCGACTACGATGTTTTTCTTGGGGTTCAACAGGAGTTGCTACTTGAGATGTTGCAAGCGGTCGAGCGTGTGGGAGCTGCGTTAGCAGTGCCTCTCCTCGAAAGCAGTCACACGCAAGAGCTCGCGCCGGCGTTACGATAGCTATCCCGGCCCGACCGCTCGGCAATCTCATTCAAAGCACTGCAAAATCTGACACGCGCGGACGAACTCGATCTTCCCGTTTCGGCGAATCGTGCAAGTATTGCCTTGAGGATGGCAGCCAGCAGGTTACGGGTAAGCAGCACCATCTGGGAGCGCAGTTTGGCCGATTCAGAACCAAGCTCGGCGCCCCAGTTGCAAGCAAAGCCAACGCTGCGATCGTTGGCTACGGTGTCACTATCAAGCGTTACGGTGCTGGCTTCGACCCGAACTCCGAATTCACCGCACGTATTCTCCGGGTTCTCGACCAGAACCACATCCCGTGGCAGACCCAAACTCCCAAAGTCGAAGTCGGTGGCGGAGGTACCATTGGAGGTTTCCTTTCCATGCGCAACATGTAAGCCCTCGACGTAGGCATTCCACTTCTGTCCATGCACACCTCTTATGAGATGTCGTCGAAGGTAGATCTTTGGAGTTTTTACCGCTTCATGTCTGCCTTCTATGCAATGGAATAAATTCATCCCACTCAACTCGAACGGTGGTGCGTCGTGATCGCCTCCGGTCTCCGGCAAGTCGGCGAGAATCGCCTTGGCACTCACTGGCGCTCAGTTCAAGGAAAGCTCAGTTGGTTGCGGACGAAGCACAGGTGATCTGGTTGGCTGTCGCATCAATTCACGCCAAATCTCCGCCTCACTCAATGAGCGCTAAGGGATCACCGTCCGAGAAACAGAGGCATTGGCATCTATGGGGCGGTTGTACGCAAGGAGTGGGCTTAAGGTTGCACCGGGGGCGAATCGAGGGACGGTCCCAGCGTGGATTTCCGATTGCGTCGCCGCTTGTACCGTCGGGTCACTATCCATACGAATGCGAGGAGGATGGCAAAGACAATGAGGGGCCAAAGCTCGACGAGCCACAGAACAATGCACGCAATCCTTTGCAATCTCTGTGCGAGCATTAATGATTGCGCCGAGATGGTTGCTGACTGGCGCCAATCCATTGTTTCCAGGCAGGAGAGAAAGCCGAGCCGTACGGCGCCCTCGAGGTCGTAGACGCCGACAACGTGGGAAAAATGGCTGGCGACGATCAGGTCACGCGAAAAATCATTCCAGCTCAAGGGATGTTCGGGAGCGTCGGTGCCCAGGACGGCGATGCTTTGCGAATCAGGACCGAGCGTCCAGATCATGGCGGAGCCCATGGCCTGGTTCAAGCCAGAAAAGATCATGATGATTTCGTCGTCGCCGCGTACGTCGACGATGCCCAGAAGCCGCTCGAGGAGCGTCAAATGAACTTTGCGCTCGGCCACGATGAGCGGCAGTTGATAAGTTAGAACCTTGTACCCCTGCGACTGAATGCGATGAATCAGGTTGCTGTAGGCCACTCGCGCGCGGCGTACCTGCGCAATCTCGAAATAGTGGATCAACAACAAAGACGCCAGGCGCAGCCGATGGTGTTGCAGATCGTCAAACAGCCGGATGTCCGGTTCGATATCGAGACCGACCGCACTCCAGCGCAGGCCGTAGTGAGCGGTCCACTGCTGAAATGCGGCGAAGCGCGCGGCAGCTTGCGGCGCGTTGCCGGAGTTCAAGTAGTAGCCCTGGTCGCCCAGCAACACAAGCCCTGCAACGACGGGGATGCCCGCCTCATTGAGGCGCTGCACGATTTGAGCGCGGCTGGGGCTGAGATCGTCTGTGTCCACGGCCACGCCGGCATGCAAGTTTCGCAGGCTGGAAATCACACGCGGGTCCGCGAATAGGCTCCTCGTCTCGTCCGGGCCGCGGTTGCAACAGGCAAAAAACAATTGCGGGCTCACGCCCGGACCCGCGACTCGAATATCATCAGCAGCCGTGGCAGTCAGCGGAAATGCAGCTGTTGACGCGGCCAGAGCCAGTACCAGAAAGCCTGCAAAGAATTTTGCCCTACTCCCAGAGAGCTTGGATATTCGAGCTGGTGCCGACTGCCGGTTTTCAACGATGACACATTCGGCATGAAGTTCGTTTGCGCTCAACCACTGCAGTTCGCACTTTTGTGCGTCGTTCCGGTCGATGCGTTCCGCAGAAGTCATAGCCTTAGTCGATTCTGGCTTCACCGACTCCCCTTCACGACGCGTCCGAGCGCTCCATGCGTCCCTTTCTCAGTAGCGATATTCTGCCCAACGCACGTGATGCCCAACACCGATTCTCGCAAGGTTCTCTCGATGATTTCGCCCCGTAGTCACGCAGTCAAGATGCCCCACCCGGCGCAGAACGTATTGGCTTTTTGATGAGTTGCTGGGACACTCTGCCCTTGAACACCTCGCTAGGCAAATAGCGGCGGGTATCGTGACAGAGCGGGCAGGCAACGATTGTGGATTTGAAGGAGAAGTCAACCCTGCCTGTTGGAACGTTCTCGCCGCAACCTTTGCACTTTACGACGAATACCTGCCGGGAATTTGAGCCTTGGAACAGGGCAGCAGCAGAGGCGAGCATGAGGCGAAGGTTATTCACAATTGCTTTGACTCAAACTGAGTTCTAGGTCGCTCACGGCCCGGCAGCCGTTTAGGCCGCAGGGCCGTGAATGAGCAGCCCTCCCCCGAAGACTGTCCCAC
>JBAVYX010000066.1:0-2087 GCA_049588475.1 Silvibacterium sp.
CATGACATTACCCCTTGCGCGAGAAATCCATGCGCTTTTTGCCAAGCTCGACGTAGCCGGAATCCATGACCTTGGGAATGATGTAAGTCCCTTCCCGAAGATCGTAGTTCACCAGATTGGGCTTACCATCCCTCATCTCATAGACGCTGAATTTCTCGGGAGCGGTGGTCTTGATATAGGTGAACTTGTCGTCGTGATAGATCGACTGAATATCGAACGGCGACTCATTGGCTCTGTAGGAATAATCAAATTTCAGCTGCAGAGGATAGGCACTCTTGTATTCGTCGACTGTCTGCTGGACATGAGCTTCGAGAGCCGCGAGCTCCTGCTTCGACTGCTCAAGCTGTGCGGCCGGGATGAATTGCGACGGACCCGCGGACGCGACAATTGACGAATGATCTGCCGGCTGAATCAGGACCTTGAGGTCCGGTGCGTCCGAGGTATTCGAAACATCCCGTAGAGTGAACGAATAGATATTGCCCTTATCCGTAATCAGGTTGAGGTTGGAGCTGATTCCTTCCTTGGCCGGATGGACAAAGCAGAAATTGCTGACCACATCGACGATCCAGAACTCCTTGTCTCCGGTAGCCGCCTCCATGATCTTCTCCGTTGGCGGCAATTCAATCAGAGTGGTGTATTTGAGCTTGGCGTGGATGGGCACGATGTCCTGCGAATGGTACTGAACCGTACGGGCGGATGCAGATTGCCCGAAAGCAACGGAAGTCGAGATAGCGGCGAGAGTTACGACGAGCGGTATGCGGTGCATGCTTTCCTCCTATTTCACTGTTTCGACCATCGTCCGTGGCTGGAACGGATATTTCTGAGCGAGACGGCGCAGCCCGTCGGCGATCCCGAAGCGCGCGAAATACTCACGCTTCTTGAGGTTGTCCGGGGCATTGTTGGTCGCCATCCAATGCGATACCGAGTCCACGTTGAGATGAACCTTCTTCGAGGACTGGGCCTTGCGGATAAGCATTTGTCCAGGGGGAACGAGGCCGGCGATAAGTTCTAGCTCGGTATCGTTCAGATGAAAAGCTTCCTTGTAGACCTCGCGGTCCATGTCCGGGTTCGCCAGGAAGATCTTCGTCGGGCAGCTCTCGGCAACGATCTCCAGCATCCCTGATTCCTGGAGCTCTTTGATCGACTGGGTGGCCAGAACCATCGCGGCATTGTGCTTGCGCCAGGTCTTCTGTGCCTGCACGATGTACTGCCGGATGGTCTCATTGCGGATGAAGAGCCAGGCTTCATCCATCAGGAAAACTTTGAAGGTCCCAAGCTTGGTCGGATCGGTAATCTCGTTGCTCGCCCGGTGCAGAACATAGAAAAGCAAAGGCTCTAAGACATCCGGCGCATCGCCCCACCCATGGAAATTGAACGTCTCGAATCGGCTGAAGGAGAGCGTGTCCTCGACGTTGTCAAAGACGAAACCGTACTGGCCCGCGTGGGTCCATCGATACAGACGCTCCTTGAGCTCACCTATGATGCTGCCAAGATTCGAGACGGTCCGCTGCTCTGGTTCCAGGATGTAAACGCGCTCGATGCCTTCCCAAAGTCTGCGCTCTTCTTTGAAGTCCAGGCGATATCGTTGCGAATTCCCCTCGATCAGCACGCGGAAGAGGCCAAAGAGAAATTGCAGGTTCTCCTTTGTCGGCGGTAGCGAAAACGGATTGATGGTGAAATCCCGCGACTCCTGGCCGACATTGAGATAGGTCCCGCCAAAGATATGCGTCAGCGATTCGAAGCTGCCGCCGATATCGAAAATGTATGTGAGCGGCGCATACTTCTGTGCATTTTGGAGGATGAACGAAGCGAGATACGACTTGCCAGAACCGGTGGCTCCCAGGATGAGCGTGTGAGCGACCTCACCATTGTGAAGGTTCAGAAAATACGGCGTCGCGTTGTCGGTTTCTAGGGCTGCCAGATACTCTGCGCAGAGATGCGGATTGGTTTTCTCGCCTGGCAGGATGGTGAAGAGGAACGAGAGGTCCGCGTAATTGCTGTTTAGCAGATATAGCCGGCGAAGGTTCTGAGCATAGTTCCCCGGCACCGTCGCGAAGAAGGCATTCAGCTGGTTGTAAGTTTCGGTA
>JBAVYX010000067.1:0-18941 GCA_049588475.1 Silvibacterium sp.
CTCGCTGCTCCAGCGAAACATAGCTGAACATCCCGTCCTGAATACGCTCGTCTCCTCGCATGCACATAAGACGCACAGCACATGTCCTATGCCGCAGAGGCAGTACCTATTTCAACAAGTTCCTAGATGTCGTATCGATCCTGCGCGGCTCCGCGGATCGAGCCTCTCTATGGCAGCCAGAAAGACCGCAGCCCGAAGGCGATGAGCGTCAATATAAACGCCATCCCGCCTACCGCCAGCCAACGCCTCCGGATGAAAGTCGTCTTTGGCGCGCCAATGCGCGGCACCAATGGAACGCCCAATGCCAGCCCACTCAAAAAGCCGCCCAAGTGCGCCATATTGTCGATCTGCAACGCGGTATGACCAAAGGCGGTGTAGAGTCCGATCGCAAAGTTGAGAATCGCGAACTGAATCACGCTCCAGCGCAGCCGCTTGAGCTCGGCTTTCGGGAGTGGCAGCAGAGGTGATTTGAGAAGCACAATCAAGACACCGGCCAATCCGAAGACCGCGCCTGAAGCGCCTGCGCCCACAATTGACTGCGGGCCGCCTCCGACTCCGGGATGAACCGCAACGCTTAAGATATTTCCCGCAAGACCGGTAAGGATGTATGCGGCGAAAACGCCCATCGCGCCCATCAATGGCTCGGCGAGGAGACCGAGGTTCCACAAACACCACATGTTTGTGGCGATGTGGATGATGCCGACGTGGACGAACATCGCGGTGATTAGCCGCCACCATTCTCCATATTGCAGAACCAGCGTTCCATTATTCGCGCCCCATAAAACCAACTGCCGGGTCGTGGGCGTCAGAAACGAGACACCGGTCAGCACCATTCCTACAAAGACCGCAGAGTTGATGCCGACAAGCGTGTAGGTCGCAGGAGCGGAGGCCCACGCACGCTTCTGTGGGCCGGAAGCCTGAGGCTGTGGCCTCTCGTATCGCTCCGGAGGCGGTGACGGGACGTAGTACTGGTCGTTGTCCGTCGTATGCCCATCGGGCGGCAAAATCTCCGGATTGACGTTGCCGGAGCGAAATCTTGTCACACCCGGCATATCGCCCTGCCAACTTCGATCCATATCTCTAACCTATCCTCACTCTTCGTTGCTGACAAATAGCACCGAAATGACAAGGCGATACTCTCCCCATACAATTTTCTTCGACTGCCCATTACAGGGCATGAACTACAGGAGCGGCTTTGAGCGGCAAAAAACAGGTACGACGCGCACTCCTTAGCGTTACTGACAAATCGGGGCTCGTCCCATTCGCAAAGCGGCTTGCCGAGCAGAGCATCGAACTTGTTTCCACCGGTGGAACTGCACGCGCGCTGCGAGAATCCGGACTCACCGTTCTCGATATCTCCGAGCTTACCGGCTTTCCTGAGATGCTTGATGGACGCGTCAAGACGCTCCATCCCAAGGTCCACGGCGGTATCTTGCATGTTCGTGTGAAAGCCGAGCATCGCGCGGCCGTCGAGGAACACGGCATCCAGCCCATCGACATGGTGGTCGTAAATCTCTATGCCTTCGAGAAAACAGCTTCGAAGCCCGGCGCGACCTTCGCCGAAGTTATCGAGAATATCGATATCGGCGGCCCCTCCATGGTCCGGTCAGCTGCCAAGAATTTCGAAGACGTGGCCATCGTCACATCCGCAGCCGATTACCCGGCGCTGGCCGAAGAACTTGCAGCCAACGAGGGCGCGTTATCGCGCGAAACTCGCTGGCGTCTGGCCCAACAGGCTTTTGCCGTGACCGCAGCCTACGATACAGCCATTGCTAACACGCTCGAGCGGATTGCATCCCCTGAACCGGCTGAAGAACCCGTGCAATTTGTCGATTCTGCGCAATTGGAGCTTCCCAGGACTCTTCGTATCTCCTATCCCCTGGCCATACCTTTGCGCTACGGCGAGAACCCTCACCAGCGCGCCGCACTCTACTCCGACGGCTTCGGCGCCGGCATTGCCGGAGCAACCCAATTGCAGGGAAAGGAGCTGAGTTTCAACAACCTGGTCGATCTGGATGCCTGCTGGGATCTGGCGCAGGAGTTCGACACGGAATCGGGTCTGGCGGGCGTGGCCATCATCAAGCACACCAATCCCTGCGGCGCAGCCACCGGTGCAACCGTGCTCGAGGCCTATCAGAAGGCCCTTGCCGCCGATCCCGTGTCGGCCTTTGGCGGCGTGATCGGCATCAATCGCGAAGTGGATGGGACGGCGGCTGAGGAGATCGCCAAGCTTTTTGTCGAAGCCATTGCCGCGCCTAGTTTCACGCTCGAAGCGCGCGCTCGCTTCGGCGCCAAGAAGAATCTCCGCTTGGTCGAAGTTCGCAATGCTCCGTCGGCCTATGCCCTCAAACAGGTTTCAGGTGGGCTCCTGCTTCAGGATGCTGATCACGGCCACGTTACCGCCTCCGAGCTCAAGATGGTCACCGCGCGCAAGCCTACCGACGACGAGCTTTCCGCGCTGCTTTTCGCCTGGCGTGTGTGCAAGCACGTCAAATCGAATGCCATCGTATATGCCCGCAAGGGGCAGATTCTGGGAGTGGGTGCGGGGCAGATGAGCCGCGTCGACGCGGCGAAGTTCGGAGCCATGAAGGCCGTGCTGCCGCTAGCCGGCTGCGTCGCTGCCTCGGATGCTTTCTTCCCCTTCCCGGATGGACTCGAAGTGGCTGCGGCAGCGGGCGCGACGGCTGTCATCCAGCCCGGAGGGTCGGTCAAAGATTCCGAGGTAATTGCTGCCGCTGACCGCCTCGGCGTGGCCATGGTTTTCACCGGCATGCGCCACTTCCGCCACTAGAGCCTGTCGATGAACTTTAGCGTGAGATCAAAGCTTCGCCAAGGTTTGCAGCCAAGGTCGGGTTACAATCGTCTTAATATTCGGAGGACGTACCGGCCACCGCCGAGACGCCCGCAGTTTGTCCTATTGAAGTTAGTCAAGATAAACAGAGCCGGGGCATCTGCCAGGTCCGGGCGTAGGGATTCCCACCCATCATGAGCAGCAAGTCTCACCTGAGCACCATCGCCCGCACCGGAGCCGCTTATCTGGTTTCCGCAACCGCACTGGCACTCGCCGCTTTCGTCGTTACGCCGACAGCGCAGGCCCAAACGCAGAGCGCCAAGCCGGCTGCGCCACCTGCTGCCGCCCCCAGTTCTTCACAGCCCGATCGCGCCGGCGCCTATTACCACTACATGCTGGCACACGAATATGAGGACATGGCCAACACTTACGGCCGTCCAGAGTACGCCACGCGCGCCATCGAGGAGTACAAGCTGGCGCTCGACGCCGATCCTACGTCGAAGTTCCTGACCAGCGGCCTGGCTGAGCTCTACTTCCGCACCGGCCGAGTTCGTGACGCCGTTCTCGCCGCGCAGGAACAGATCAAAAAAGATCCCAACAACCTCGAGGCGCACAAGCTGCTCGGGAACATCTACCTGCGCTCTTTGGGGGATAACCAGCAGAGCGGGCCCTCCGAGGAGATGCTCAAGCTAGCAATCGCCGAGTACACAAAGATCGTCTCCCTTGAACCGGAGAGCATTCAGGACCATCTGCTACTCGGCCAGTTGTATTCCTTTGCGCACGATTCCGTTCACGCCGAAGAACAGTTCTCGATAGCGGAGAAGATCGATCCCGGCTCAGAGGAAACAGCACTTAACCTAGCCCGCCTTTACACCGAGCAGGGCGATCCCAACCGCGCCATCAAAGTGCTCAACAACCTTCCGGAAGACGACAAAACGGGCAAGACCGAATTTGTCCTGGGCGCAAGTTATGAACGACTTAAAGATACGCAGCACGCCATCGAAGCCTACAAGAAGGCTCTCGAACTCGAGCCGGATAACCTGGACACAGAGCGCGCCCTGGCCAAAATCCTGCTGAACGATAACCAGTTCGCCGCCGCCCTCTCCGCGTATCAGGACATCGCTTCCGGCGACCCTACCGATCCCGACGCATATCTGCACATCTCCGAAATCCAGCGCCGTCAGGGAAATTATGAAGAAGCCCTTACTACCCTAAAAAAGGCAAAGGCGCTGGTCTCCGATTCGCTTGAGATCAACTTCAACGAGGGACTCATCGACGATTCCCTGGGTCGCTACGACGACGCCGTGCTGATCTTCGAGAAGCTGGTCGCTGACTCCGAGCACCCAACCGGCCAGTACTCCGACTCCGAAAAGAGCAATCGCTCCCTCTTCCTTGAACGGCTGGCCATTCTTTATCGCGAGCAGAACAAGATCGATAGAGCCATTGCTACTTATCAAAAAATGGCTGACCTGGGCGGCGAATTCGCCAGTCACGCTTATGAGTCCGAAGTGGACACGTATCGCGATGTGCATCAGTACGACAAGGCCACGCAGGCGGCGCGCGAAGCCATCGAGAAACTGCCAAAACAGCGCGGCATGAAGCTGATGCTCGCGAACCAGCTCGCAGATACGGGTCACGTGGACGAAGGCATTGCCATGGCCCGATCCATGCTGAACAAGACCCCTTCCGATCTTGAGGTTTACCGGCAACTGGCAAATATATATACACGGCTCCGTCGCTGGAAGGATGCTTCCGACGCCATCGACCAAGCCGAGCAGCTTTCAACCAGGACAGACGACAAGTTTTACATCGCTTTCCTGCGCGGTACGCTGTTCGAACGCCAGAAGCTCTACGACCAGGCCGAGGCCGAATTCCGCAAGGCGCTCACTCTCGATCCGACCAACAGCACAACCCTGAACTACCTGGGTTACATGCTGGCCGATCATGGCATGAAGCTTGAAGAAGCGCTGACCATGATCAAGAAGGCCGTCGAGCTCGATCCGCAGAACTATGCCTATCTCGATTCACTCGGCTGGGCCTACTTCAAGCTCGGTCAATTCAACTTGGCCGAGAATCAACTGCGCAAAGCCGTCGAGCGCAATTCGATGGATGCCACGGTTCACGATCATCTGGGTGAACTCTACGAAAAGACCGGACGTCTCAAGCTGGCCGCGGCGCAGTGGGAAGAGTCACTGAATGAATACGGACAGACCAACGCCGCTGATATGGACCCGGGCGACGTTGATAAGGTCCAGAAGAAGCTCGATGGTGTTCGAGTCCGGCTCGCGAGAGAAGGACCCGTGGTATCGCCCGCGAAACCTTGATCTACGAAGCACCGATCTGTGAAACATCGATCCGGCGACTCTGATGCAACTTCCCGCCGAATGTGCGGTCCCCAATACCGGCGCGTTAGTCGAGCGCAGGCACCCGGAAGCTTCCCATCCCTACCGGCTTCCCTTCGAGCGTGATCGCGCGCGCATCATCCACGCGCGCGCCTTTCGCCGCCTAGCCGGCAAGACTCAGGTCTTTACTCACCGCTACTCCGACCACTTCCGCAGCCGCCTCACTCATACCATGGAGGTGGCGCAAATCGCGCGGACTGTCGCAGCGGCGCTGGGCCTCAATGAAGCCCTTACCGAATCGCTTGCCCTGGTCCACGATATCGGTCATCCACCGTTTGGGCACGCCGGCGAACGGGCTCTTGATGAAGCCCTCCGCGAATACGGCCTGCGCTTCGATCACAACCTTCACGCCCTGCGCATCGTCGAGCACTTTGAAAGCCGATACGCCGAATTTCGCGGACTGAATCTCACCCTCGGTGTTCGTGAGGGCATCATCAAACACTCACGCGACTACTCAATCGCCCAGCACCCAGAGCTTGCCACATATTTCCTCGATCAGCGCCCTCCGCTTGAAGCACAACTTATCGATCTGGTTGACGAAATCGCCTATCTCACCGCCGATCTCGACGACGGCTTCGAAGCCAATATCCTGGCTGTGCCCGAAACACGCGCGAGCGTCCGGTTATTTGAAGAATTCTATGCTCCGATGCTGGCGAAATATCCCGAGGCATCTGAAAAACTCGTCTTCAACGAAGCGCTGAAGCGGGTGCTCAACGCGCTGGTCGGTGACCTTATCGGCGAAACCCACCGCCGTGTCGATCAAGCCGGTGCGATCAGCCTTGATGCCATTCGCCGCGCGCCCCGGCGTCTCGCCGCCTTCTCGCCGGCCATGGAGGAGCTGCGTCTCGAAGCCAAGCGCTATCTCTACGCCCGTCTCTACAACGCGCCCGACCTCGCGCGTGATCACGAGGAAGCCGAACAGGTCATCGCCACGCTCTTTCATGCATGGGCAGCGGATCCCGCGTTGCTCCCGCCCAGCCATGCCTCGCAAATCGACGAAGAGGGCGCACCCCGCGTCGTTGCCGACTATATCGCCGGCATGACCGACCAATACATCCAGGCGCGCTATGCCGAGTGGAAAAACAGCGAACGGGAGTAAAGAGTCTAAGCATCGACCGAGAGCGGTTCGCAGTGGCAGTGGGCCTCAGAGTAAGGACCAGCGATACATAGCCGAGAAGCCTGTTCTCGGTCAAGTGCCTAGTCGTCTCGCATCTACTGCACCACGCGCACCAACTGTGCGCCCTCGTCGCAGCATCTTGAAAGCCGCCATTGTCATTTGTGGCAGAATCCCAAAACTCATCGTTTAGCGAGTCAAGGGTTAGCGTGTTAGTCGGTTCAGACATTTGCCCTCGCTGGTTCAGTAGACCAGAATCCACATGTCCGTGTCGTCGGGTTATCGGACAAGCGCCCTTTTGGGGCTGACAGACGTATGCGGGATTCGGAAGCTGCCTCAATTCCTTTTCTGGATTCGAACCGACCACTGCCCAGTGAGTCCGGCGTTTGCTCTTCCTCGCGAAGCTCCGTACCATAGAAGAGACGTCCACGTTGCGTTCCTGCAGGTCACCGCACACCTCGAACGCATCCGAACAGTCGTGAAAACGATCGTGGACGAGCACATTTGGAAGGCATCACGTTGAGCTCAACAG
Source organism: Silvibacterium sp. (assembly GCA_049588475.1). GTDB lineage: Bacteria > Acidobacteriota > Terriglobia > Terriglobales > Acidobacteriaceae > Silvibacterium. Next base: position 6,840 of record JBAVYX010000067.1, read on the forward strand.
AAACTCTCGAGACCACACCGCAACCCGAAGAACAGACCCACGCTGATCACGATCACCAGGGTCACACGCACGACCACGAGCACGGTCACGAAGGCCATACGCACGGCCTGACGCTCAATCCCGAGCTTACTCGCGAAGTAGAGGTCGAAGTGCCCGCTGATGAGGTCGCGCGCAGCTTCCGCGCCGTCGTCAAACGCTACCAGAAACAGGCCCGGATCCCTGGCTTTCGCGCCGGCAAGGTGCCCGAGTCGCTTATTCGCACCCGCTTTGCGGAAGGCATCCGTCAGGACGTGGTGGAATCCGTGCTACCCAGCTACTTCCGCGCCGCGATTGAGCAGCAGAACGTCAAGCCCATCTCGCAGCCCCAGGTAACCGACCTTAAGCTCGAAGACGGTCAGCCGCTGAAGTTCAAGGCTGTCTTTGAGGTGCTGCCCGAGTTTCCCATCGACGGTTACCAACGGATTAAGGTCGACAAGGCCGACACCCTGCTGACGGAACAAGAATTCAATGCCGAACTCGAGCGCGTCCGCGATTCCCGCTCTACCATGGAGCCGGTTACCGAGGATCGCCCTCTCGTAGACGGCGACTGGGCACAGATCAGCTTTCACGGCGACGTAAAGGATGAAGCCCCCGACGGTCCGGAAGCTGCTGCCCAACCGATTGAGGGCCACGACGTGATGATCGAACTCGGCGGACCGAATACCCTTCCGTCGTTCAACGAAGCGCTACGTGGCTCCAAGCCAGGCCAGGAACTTAAGTTCGAAGTCAGCTATCCCGCCGATTTTGGCGAGAAGCGGCTGGCCGGCAAGGCTGTCGCCTACGACGTCGAAGTCAAGTCCATCAAGAAAAAGATTCAACCCGAGATGACGGACGAGTTCGCCAGGGAGTTAGGCGAGTACGAGGGAATCGAAGACTTCAAGACCAAACTTCGCGAACATCTCGCCAACGATAAGGAACGGCGGCTGCAGGCGGAAACACGCGACAAACTGGTCAATGCCTTTGTCGCCCATTATCAGTTCCCTGTTCCCGAGTCGCTCGTCCAGAACCAGATTGACGCCCGCCTCGATCGCGGACTGCGGGCCCTTGCGGCGCAAGGCATGCGCACCGAGGACATGCGCAAGCTTGACTTTGCACGTCTGCGCGAAGGCCAGCATGATTCCGCTGTCGCTGAAGTGAAGGCGACCCTCATTCTGGATAAGATTGCGGCAGCGGAGAAGGTGGAAGTCAGCGACGAAGAGCTAGAACATGAGCTACAAATCATCTCTCTGCAAACGAGGGAACCGCTTGAAACCCTGCGCACGCGTTTGACGAATGAAGGCGCTCTAGCTAGAATTCGTGAACAACTACGCAGGGAAAAGACTGGAAGTATCCTCTACGAGCGGCTTGCTTGAGAGGGAGTGTCCTGGCCGGAAAAGAACGTGGTTTCCGGCTTTAACTTTACCCTGTTGATGAAGCCTATGCGCTTCTAGGACTGAGAGTTAAAGAAGTATGGCACTCGTACCCATGGTGGTCGAGCAGACGAGTCGCGGCGAACGCGCCTACGACATCTATTCCCGTCTGCTCCGCGACAACATTATCTTTCTGGGCACGCCGATCGACGATCAGATTGCGAACCTTATCATCGCTCAGATGCTGTTTCTTTCCGGAGAAGACCCAGAAAAGGATATCCAGCTTTACATTAACTCCCCGGGTGGCTCCATCACCGCAGGGTTGGCCATTTACGACACCATGCAGTACATCAAGAACAATGTGGTGACCTTCTGCATCGGACAGGCCGCCAGCATGGGAGCCTTTCTGCTGATGGCCGGGACCAAGGGCAAGCGCTTTGCGCTCCCCAACTCCCGCATTCTCATACACCAACCATCTATGGGCGGCCTTTCCGGCCAGGCCACGGACATCGATATTCATGCGCGCGAAATCCTGCGCATTCGTGAAATTACGAACAACCTGATGTCGAAGCATACTGGACAGTCGCTGGAGAGAATCGAGCGTGACGTGGAACGCGATTTCATCATGAATGCCCCGCAGTCGAAGGAATATGGCATCATCGATGAAATCATCGACCGGCCTCGCACTTGATCCGCAGTTTATTCTTAGGCAAGGCGAAGGAGTAGCAGCATGAAAACGCGCACGGGATCGGACGATACATTACGGTGCTCGTTCTGTCACAAGTCACAGGATGCCGTGGCAAAGCTCATTTCTTCCCCCAGCGATTACCCGCGCGCGTACATCTGCGACGAATGCGTTGCCGTCTGCAATTCCATTCTTGAAGACGATCGCGGCGAAACCCCGGCGGGCGCAGCGCCCGCCCACCTGCCCAAACCGCTTGAGGTGAAGGCCTTCCTTGACGAGTACGTCATTGGCCAGGAGCAGACCAAGAAGAAGCTTGCCGTCGCCGTCTACAACCACTACAAGCGTATCCAGATGAACCGTACCCGCGGCAACGATGTCGAGCTGTCGAAGTCGAACATTCTGCTCGTCGGCCCAACGGGCAGCGGCAAGACTCTGCTCGCGCACACTCTGGCCAAGATGCTCGACGTACCATTTGCCATCGTCGACGCGACCACGCTCACGGAAGCCGGCTATGTTGGCGAAGACGTTGAAAACATCATCCTCAAGCTTTTGCAGGCCGCTGACGGCGACGTTGCTCGCGCCCAGACCGGCATCATCTACATCGACGAGATCGACAAGATCGGCCGCAAGGATGAAAACCCATCGATCACACGCGATGTCTCCGGCGAAGGAGTACAGCAGGCGCTGCTGAAGATTCTCGAAGGCACTGTAGCGAACGTCCCGCCGCAGGGTGGCCGCAAGCATCCGCACCAGGAATTTACACCTGTCGATACTACCAACATTCTTTTCATCTGCGGCGGCGCATTTGTCGGCCTGGAACGCGTCATTGGCCGCCGTGTCGGCAAAAAGGCCCTTGGCTTCAAGGCTATCGCCGACAAGGATCATCAGGAAGCCGGTGTGAGCTTAGGCGCCCAGCGCGATTCGGAGCTCCTGCGCCGAGCTGAGCCGCAAGATCTCATTAAATTTGGCCTGATCCCTGAGTTTGTCGGCCGCCTTCCGGTCATGGGAGTTCTCGACGAGTTGGACGAGGCCGCCTTGATCGAGATTCTCACCAAGCCGCGCAACGCAATCCTGAAGCAGTACCAGCGGCTGTTTGAATACGAGGGCGTCAAAATATTCTTTACCGATGAGGCCTCCCGCACCATCGCGCAGGAAGCGCTATCGCGTAAAGTCGGCGCACGCGGCTTGCGCATGATCCTCGAAGAGCTGATGCTCGATCTGATGTATCACCTGCCGAGCAACAAGAAAATCAAGGAGCTGGAGATCACTGCCGAGATGATCAAGAAGCGCGACCTCTCCATCATGCTGCTGGAAAAAGCCGGCTAGAAGAATACATTTCAGACAGTTACCTATGCGAATGAAATACGAAGGCGAGCCGCGAAAGCTCGCCTTTGTGCATTGATAGAACACATTTGGCCACTCTGTGACGGTAACAAGTAACCGAAGTTCGCCCGTTGCGAGTCGGAATGCGTTAAAGTTCATCTATATAGATTCAAAGTTACGAACACGGGGGATTCCAGTGAGCCAATCCAAAGAGAGCCGCGACAAGAACGATTTGCGCAAGCTCCCCATGATGCCCATTCGGGATATGGTGATCTTCCCGCACATGATGACGCCCTTCGTTGTTGGGCGCGAATCGAGCGTCCGCGCTCTCGAAGAGGCGCTCAATGGCGACCGCAAGATTTTTCTCGCCACCCAGCATGACGCGCGCGTCGATGAACCGCAGGCCGAAGACATTTATCCCGTCGGCACCATCGGCAACATTGTGCAGAACGTCAAAATGCCCGATGGCAACATCAAGGTCCTAGTTGAGGGCTTGGAACGTGCTCGCGCCGTCGAGATAAACGACTCTGATGGCTTCTTTGTCGCCACCGTGAGCACGGTAAAGATTGAACTCGAACACTCGCAGCAGGTCGAACAGCTGGTACAACGCGTTACTTCGCTTTTCGAGCAGTATGTCAAACTGCAGCAATCGCTCAATTACGAAACCATGATCGCGGCCGTCCGCACCGACGAGCCAGCCAAACTCGCCGACACCATCGCCGCCAACCTGCAACTCGAAATTGCCGAAAAGCAAATGATCCTCGATGTCTTTGATCCCGCTGAACGCCTGGCGATGATTGGCGAGGTGCTAGACGTCGAGATCGAGAAGCTCAACATGGATCGCAGCGTCCAATCGCGCGTCAAGCGGCAGATGGAGCGCGCGCAAAAAGAGTACTACCTGAACGAAAAGATCAAGGCGATTCAGAAGGAACTCGGCCGCGGCGAAAAAAGCGAATTCGACGAACTGAAAAAGAAGATCGAGACCTCCGGCATGCCCAAGGACGTCTTCGACAAGGCCATCCAAGAGCTGAAGAAGCTCGAAGCCATGCCGCCGATGTCCGCCGAGTCGACCGTCTCCCGCAATTACCTTGACTGGCTCCTTGCCGTGCCCTGGAAGAAGAAATCCAAGGAAACGCGCAGCATCGACCGCGCGGAAAAGGTTCTCAACGCGGATCACTATGGCCTGGAAAAAATCAAAGAGCGCATTCTCGAATTCCTGGCAGTGCGCCAACTGGTAAAAAATCCCAAGGGCTCCATTCTCTGCTTTGTCGGACCTCCGGGCGTTGGCAAGACCTCGCTCGGCATGTCGATCGCGAAAGCCACCGGTCGCAAATTTGTCCGCATGTCGCTCGGCGGGGTGCGCGATGAGGCGGAAATCCGCGGCCATCGCCGCACTTACATCGGCGCACTGCCCGGCCAGATTATCCAGTCGATGAAAAAGGCAGGCACGAAGAATCCGGTCTTCATGCTCGATGAGGTCGATAAAATGGCCTCCGACTTCCGCGGCGATCCGGCCTCAGCGCTGCTCGAAGTTCTTGACCCCGAGCAGAACTCCAGCTTCCAGGATCATTACCTCGACGTCGAATACGACCTCTCGCAGGTGCTCTTCGTCGCCACCGCCAATGTGCTGCACACTATCCCCGCGGCGTTGCAGGATCGCATGGAGATTCTGCGCCTGCACGGCTACACCGAGGCCGAAAAGCTCGAGATCGCCAAGCAGTATCTGGTCAGGAAGCAGCGCGAAAACACGGGGCTCACTGAGAAAAACATCGTCTTTTCCGATGATGCCATCACAGACATCATCCGCAGCTACACGCGCGAAGCTGGGGTGCGCAATCTGGAACGTGAGATCGGCAATGTTGGCCGCAAAGTCGCCCGGCGTGTGGTCAAGAACGGAGCCAAACACAAGGAATCCATTACTGCGGCCAACATTGCCGACTTCCTCGGCGTGCCCCGCTTTCGTGACTCACTTGTCCACGAGAAAAACGAAGTCGGCCTGGTCAACGGACTGGCATGGACTGAAGTCGGAGGCAGCATTCTGCAAACTGAAGTGCAGATTCTCGACGGCAAGGGCAAGCTCACCACCACCGGTCAGCTCGGGGACGTGATGCAGGAATCCGCGCAGGCGGCTCTCTCCTATGTGCGCAGCCGGTCCCATCATTTAGGTTTGCCACGCGACTTCTATCGCAACGTTGACATCCACATCCACGTGCCCGAAGGTGCAATTCCGAAAGATGGTCCATCGGCAGGCATTACGCTAGCTACGGGAGTCGCCAGCGCTCTGATAAAGATCCCTGTGCGCCGGGATATCGCCATGACCGGCGAAATTACACTGCGCGGCAAGGTGCTCGCCATTGGCGGATTGAAAGAGAAGCTGCTCGCGGCGCATCGTGCAGGAATCTTCGAAGCCATCCTGCCCAAGGACAATCAGAAGGACCTGGCTGATCTGCCCGAAAACCTGAAGAACTCTATGAAACTCAACTTCGTCGACTCCATGGATGAAGTTCTGACACTGGCCCTCGAATCGCCTATACCCGAGCTCAAGGAAGAAACTCCGGAAGTGCTCGCAGTCGTTCCCCCGCTACCACTGCCCGAGCAGCGCCCGCATCAGTAGGGATCTCTGGCCGCCTCAGCCTCAGGTGAGACCCAGCCCTACGAGCGCCTTGAAGAGGAACCACGTTCCGAAGGTAACGCCCAGGACGATGGTGATGATACGGTTATTCCGTTGGAGCCACGCGAAAAGTGTCTCGACGGCTGCGGGCGACCCGCTCGAAGAAGAAGCCGCGAGAGCAAGGATTGCAAAATGCCCTGACTGCGCCAGCACCACGAACACACTGAACGTGAGAATGGAGAGCTTGGCGCCAAGGTGCGTGCCGGCAATTGCGCTAATCGCCCCGAGCGTGAAGACCCAAAACTTAACAATGATGGTCATGAATCCAGCGCCTGCTCCGAAAGCAGCCAACGGGGACATCGACTCGGCCTTCGCCATCCACTGGGGAGGCGGCGCATCTTCATCCTCGTCCGCAAGCGCTTTCCGTAATGCAGTCACATAGAACACGACGGCTAACACCAACATCAGACCGGCGATGAATCCCGGTGCAGTGGCTTCAGATTCTGCATTGCCGGCCGAGAAGACGAACCCGAACAAAATACCCTGAATCAAACGAACGCTCGTGATGCCTGCCACCCATGCGACGGCCGCACGAATGGACGAACGCGCCAGCAGAAGTGTGACGACAATCTGGACGGGCGGGATAGCGCTGAAGATGATCAGCGGTATCAGCTTGCTCCACAGTCGGCCATAACGGTTCTTCGGTGCGGTGTATTCGGGTGATAGCCGTTTGTACACTGTGAACTGCTATTCCGCAATCGGGTCGCGCGGAATTGCCTCGCAAGGATTGGCCTTCAACAGCTCTACGGTTCTGGCCTGTGTTCCAGGCATAACCACGAAACGTGGCTCGAAGTCGACCATTAGTCGAGCAAGTTGCTTCAGGATGCCAGCGTCGCCTTCGACCATCGTGCGCTTCGTAATTAATTTTGTGCGAATCTAATGCGAAAACGTCTGACACAAATCGGTTGAAGAAAATTGAAATAGTGTTTTTGGCGGCAACCAGAACAAGTTTGGTTTTCTGACACTGAACGGATGAGCGCCCGGTTGTCAAGGGTGGGCCAAGAGTAGAGCGCTGCGACGAGGTCAAACCGGGCCATTTCCATGGACGGGCAGGTTGGTTGTCCGGAGAATGCAGCATCTGGAGCGTAGCGAAAGACACCGTACTTCCCAGCCAGACAAGAAAAAGTTCCAGCTAAAAGCCGAGACTTTTTCTCTTCGCAGTATTTGCCGCTATTTCGAACGCACCGCGATTACCTCAATCTCCACCAATGCCCATGGAGCAGCCAACGCCGCCACCTGCATCGCCGCCCGGGCAGGCTTGTTAGGCTGCTCTGCCGTTCCGAAGTATTGCGTGTATGCCGCCTGCAGCCCGGCGAAGTCCAGCTTCCCGTCCTTTGCCGGGTCGCCGGCAAGGTAGACATGCATCATCACTACATCTCCTAAACCCAGTCCCTGATCCTTGAGGATTGCTTGTATCTTCTGGATGATGCTCGTCGTCTGCGCCTTAGTATCTCCATAGACCGCTGGCGTTCCCTTGGCCGTGTCAGCCGGCGTCACAGGCGAAGCCAGCTGTCCACTCACATACAGTGTGTCGCCGGCCCACACCGCCGTCGCCAGCGGCGAAGCCGCTGATTGAATATGCTTCACAGTTGTTTGAGCGTGCCCGATTTCGTGCAATGCCCCGCACAGCGCAACCGTCATGACGGTTGCGCACATCGCTTGCTTTCCCTTCATCTGCATCTCCCGTTTCTAAGCCTGTTGTCTCTTCGCGGAAGCACTGACTCTGGCCACTTGCACCCGCTCCGAAATCATGCTGATGGCACGATGGGAAGCCAGAGCCGCGCCCTCCTGCCACCCGATGATATGACTGCAGTGATCGCCCGAGAAGTAGATCCGGTCATCCGGTTGGATGAATTCCTTGTAGGGGCCTTCGTAGTATTCCATCGATCGCCCGGCGACATAGTTTGGAGCGCGACCCACCCAGGAACCGAGGTTGTACGGGATTTCGCCCCAATTTATATACATCGGATTCTTCAACTCTTTCCCATGTCCGGGATGCAGCTTCTCGACTGCAGCACGTGATGCATCGAGTTTCGCCGCAACGTTCTGCAGCTTTCCGAATTCGCTGTGATTCTCGACGCCATAGCCGGCCACCAATACACCTCTGTCGGAAAACAACTTCCAGCTGGGATACCAGAGAAGGTTAACCGGCCCTTTTACGACGAAGGACAAGCCGCCGTAGAGGTTGTAATCCTGCTCCCAGAAGCGTCGCGACTCCCAGCCAACCTTGTAAGCGGAGTCGTATCCAACATCGTTAATCGCCTCCTTGATGCGTGGAGAAAAATCATTCGCGATGGTCTTCAAAATGGTGATAGGCAGCGCGCAAATGCAGTAGTCTGCTTCCATCGCCTTCGTCGCACCGGACTTTGCGTCCGTGTAGCCCACCTTAACGCCCTGTTCCGTCTTGCGGATCTCCCGGACCTGCGTTCCATACTGCACGACGTCGCCGAGCTTCCCGGCAAAGGCATATGGAATCCGATCCATCCCGCCCACTGGCTGGAACATCGTGGCCTGCATGTCCAACATCTCTTCGAACATCATCCCCATCCAGAAATCCGCATCCAACAGTGCGTGCATCTCGAGAGGGGGCCGCAACACTTCGGTATCGGGGCCGGCGCCCGCGTATTTCGCCGTGCCGCTCCGTTGCGACCCGGTGTAGGAGTAGTCCTTTTTCAGATCGCCGTAGGTTCGCAGAAAGGCCAGCATTCGTTCCTGGTCTTCTTTGGAAATCTCCTGGTCGAGAGCATTTTTGTGAATGCACTTGGCCAGAAGCTCGGAAACATGACCGCGCGTGTCGTTGATTGCTTCACGCTGCTCGATGGCCTTGCCGCCGAAGGCGGCGTCATTCTGCAGCAGCGAACTGCGCGAAGTATTCACTTCAACTTCCAGAGGCACGCCTAGTTCCTTGCAATAGCCAAGCATTGTCTTGTGGATAGAGGGAAGGCGCGCGGGTCCAGCATTGAAGTAGCTGCTGTCGTCCCAGGCGGCAGTCTGAGTTGTGCCATCGTTGAACTCGATCTTCGCGCCGTTCCGGATCGTCCAGTTGCGGCCACCCGGGCGTTGGCGCGCCTCGAGCACCGTACAGGAATACCCAGCCTTGCCCATCTCGTACGCCGCGACTAGGCCAGCTATTCCCCCCCCCAGGATGACAACCTTTATTCCCTTTCCGGAACCCCTCTCGATGGCCAGCGGCATCGCGTTCGCCTCCGGCACGGCCATCAGTCCCAGGTGCTGCATGGTCAGAAACGCTGCGCCATATCCGCCAGCCTGACCTACTTTCATCAAAAAATTACGTCTGGTAAGACCCATTTCAGCCCTCACTTCAAGTTGACACAGTAAACAAAATAATCCACGGCGCCCGTCACAGAGGCAGACGCCGCGAATTGAACATCAATGCATTTCTAGAATGTAATCTTCAAAGCCAACTGGGTATTGAAAGGCTCGCCGGCGCCAATGCCTGGAGCACCGTTGAAGCTACCGATCGTTGTGAACAGTGACAGAGCGTTGGTTTGAGTGAACGACGGGTTAAAGCTACCGTTCAGCGGAGGAGCATAGTTCGTGCGGTTGAACAGGTTATACATCTCGACACGAAACTGCGTATTGACTCGCTCGCCGATGGGCGTGTTCTTGAAAACTGAGAAGTCCACGCTTCCATACCCGGGACCGTAGTAAGCATTTCGGCTGGTATTGCCCCACGTACTTGGCGCCGCATCCACAAACGCGGCAGGGTTCAACCAATTCGCGCCCACTTTCCCTTTCCGGAAGCCTGCATAGGGATTGATTCCTGATACAAAATCAGCCCGCTGGTTGCCGTCGTCCGTACCTGAGGTATCCGCCGAACTGTACACCGAGAAAGGCAGACCTCCATGGAACGTCATCAGGCTATTCAACTGCCAGCCATTGGTGAGCGGTTTCCACTTCTGAGCTCCCGGAATATCGTAGGTGAACAATCCGACAAAGATATTGCGGTTGTCAAAGTCGCTCGGTCCATAATCGCCCTTGAAGTTGAAGCTGTCCTGCGGCAGAGCACCGCGGTAAGCCGTCACTTCGTCGAAGCTGCGCGACCACGTATAAGCTGCCTGTGCGGTAAAGCCGTGCAGGTTTGAAACTCGCAAGGTGGCTTGGAGAGAGTTGTAATTGGAAGTCCCGATGCTCTGGATTTCGTTGATAAAGGTAAAATCCGGGAACTGGGAAAAGTACGGACGGCTGCAATCCTGGGGTGTATGTGTGACCGGGCAACCTGCCGGCTGAACCGTTATGTTCCCGCTGCCCAAGGCTGCCTGGTTGATGTCGCGGATCGAAAGCAGATTACGCCCCTGACTGCCCACATAGCCAATTTGAGCCACAATCTTGTTCGTCAAACTCTGCTCAATCTGAAGGTTGTAGTTCATGTTGTGGGACGGAACAAAATTCTGGGCAATGGAGAAAATACTGTTTGAACCCAAGGACTCTGGAAACACATTGACTCCATATTCGATCGTGTAACCACCGCGCGTGGCCGTGGTTACCCCGTCAGGGCCTACACCGGGATTTCCTTCTACGCCGTTTGGCGCACCATTTCCAGGGCGATTGTCGAGGAACGGATTCAGGTTCGGAGTGTCAAAGTAGAGTCCAACTCCAGCACGTACAACCGTATTCGGAGTTGCCTGGAAAGAAAACCCAACGCGAGGACTGAAGTTCGTGTAAGTCGGGTCATATAGATTGCTGATCTGGTTTCCCTGATAGACTACCCCGCCCAGTTTAGGCCGGAATACGGAGAGGTTCTTCCATTGATTGTGCAAAGGCCCTTCATAATCCCAGCGCAAACCATAGTTTACATTCAGCTTTGGACTTAGCTGCCACGAATCCTGCGCAAAGAAGGAAAAGGTATTCACAAACACTTGTCTGTCCGGATTTCCCAGGGCGATCGACGACGTTGACACATTACCAGCCATAAAGTCCGCCAAAGCGTCTATACGCGGGTCTCCGGAATTCCATGCGACGGGAACTGTCGATCCCGGGGTGGGTCCCTGCGACCCGTCAAAGGTAAAGCTGCCAAGAGCGTGGCGCTTATAGAACTCATCCAGCTGCGCCTGGCGAAATTCACCGCCAAACTTCATCTGGTGCCTGCCCTTGGTCCAGTTAAAATCGTCCGTGAGGTGCCCTGTGATGTCGTTGCGCCCCTCGGGAGGCGTCTCACCAATGGGATCGAAGCCCGTAATCTTAACATTCGGAGCGCCGGGAAGCGTCGAGCCAGTAATCAGGCCGGTATCGGCTGCATAGAAGTCGGTATAGAAGTCACTGAAGTCCTGGTTGAAATAGTTTACGCCGGCCAGCAACTGGTTTGTGATCGTAGGCGTAAAGACGTGGTTATAAACAATGGCATAGTTCTGCACGTGGATCGGCGCGACCTCAAAGTAGTACTTGAGCGATGAGCCGACGGGTGCTACTTGATTCCCTTGTCCCACAAACCAGTGAGCGGTCAGGCTATTCCGGTCGTTGATCGTATAATCGATCTTCGCCAGACCGTTATAGCTGTAGCCATACTCAGGGTCCGCGCTCGTATAGTTGTTGACCGTGGTGGGGAGGTTTCCTCCCGTCACCGACGAAGGCCAGAACGTAGCCAGCATGTTCACCGATACCGGATTGACGGGCACTCCGTACTGCGCCAGGAGGGCTTTCGCTTCATTTTGCCAGCCTTGCGAAGGCTGGGTCGACTGATCGGGAACGCCGATCGTAAACCTTTGCTTTTCGAAAGTAGTAAACCAGAAAAGCTTGTCCTTCAGAATCGGACCACCGACTGAAAATCCGAAGTTGTAATTGCGAACTTCCTGCTTCACGGGAGCAGTAAACGGATTCATCGCACCCAAAGCCTCATTGCGGTTGAAGTAATAGGCTGTCCCGTGAATCTGATTGGTGCCCGATTTCAGCGAAAGATTCACGCTGCCGCCGGGATTGCGCCCCGATTCGGGCGCCGCCTGAGTTTGCGCCGAGAACTGGTCGACCGCGTCAATGGGCAGGATGATTCCCGCAATACCCGAGACTCCGCCTTGATT
>JBAVYX010000068.1:0-2981 GCA_049588475.1 Silvibacterium sp.
GAGCTTGCGTGCTGCAAAATCAAACCGCGCGCTTTGCGCTTCCCAAGGATTAATTTCCTGGTCCAAAGTCATTGTTGCCGGAACCATACCATCTCCAATTCTTTAACCTGCCACGGAAAGGCCTGAGGCCTTTTCACAAGCCAACTGATAGACGCAGCAAGATTTCCCCCGTTTCGGGGCAATGCACTCTCTCATTCGCTCCAGGTTTTCCCCTGAGGCTTTCGTTTGGGCTCTCGAATCCCCAGCATCCGCCCAAACCCATGTGAGTCTAGGCCTCCAGCACAGCCTCGTCAAGCCAGTGAGAACCAGTCTGGGAACCCCTTGGTACTGCAAAATTCCGGACCGGGAAGACCACTTTATGCTCGCATTCAGGTGGGTTGGGAAGAGCCCTGCGCCAAGACGGGATCATTCTTCTTGATTCTCTGGGTACGAATTGAATATCTGTCTCGCATATAGACACTTGGACGTGTACTGGTAAAGATAAGATAGCTATACCCTACAACGTTGGTAATGGAGTTCTCGCTTGAGGGAGTCATCAACCGTAACTGACTGAGCTAGACTCGGTTCAAGTTCCCAATGACTTGCTTCAACCCAAACTTTCCGGTGGCTTGCACACCGGAGGCCCTTTTCGCCGCAGCGCCTGGAGAGCAGATGTCGTCTTCTGACAGGATAGTGCTCATTGACGACGATCGCGTCGTCGGCGAAATCGTCTCAGCGCTGGCTAAGGCGATGGGGTTGAAATGCGACGTAACCCGGACACCGGAGGAGTTTTTCAAGCGAGTTGGCCCGGACACCACCCTCATCCTGCTTGATCTTGTCATGCCGGAGATGGATGGGATCGAGATCCTGCGCTTATTGGGGGAGCGAAACTGCAAGGCGCGGATCGTCTTGATGAGCGGCATCAACATCCGCGTCATCGAAACCGCCAAAAAGCTGGCTCAATCTCTCGGCCTCTCCGTTGTCGGTCATCTTCAAAAGCCCTTTCCGATCGGACAATTGCAGGATCTTCTTGGCGCCAATATCGACCCCGAGAAGCCCGCCGATCTCGAAGTGGAGCAACAGATCGCGATTGCCGACGAGGATCTGCGGCGGGCCTTCGACCGCAATGAATTCGTGATCTACTATCAGCCGCAGATCAACATAACGACCGGCATCGTCACCGGCGTTGAAGCGCTATCGCGATGGAATCATCCTGAGCTCGGGCTTGTTTTCCCTGATAATTTCATCCACAGAATTGAAGCTCTAGGACTCATGGATCGGTTCTGCTGGCTCACCGCCGAGCGCGCACTGAATGAGGTAAAGCAGTTTTCAGCCAACGGCCATCTGCCCCGATTGGCCATCAATATTTCCGTCAGCTCCCTGCGCGACCTGAAGTTTCCCGATATCTTCATGAGCCTAGCGCACAAATATGACTTCCCTGCCGAGCGCATCGTTCTCGAAATTACCGAGTCTGGCCTGATGGAGTTTTCGCTCGCCCTCGACGTGCTCACCCGGCTTCGCATGCGCAACTTCAAACTCTCCATCGACGACTTCGGCACTGGCTACTCCATGATGAAGCAGTTGCAGAATGTCCCAGCTATCGAGTTGAAAAGTGACAAGATGTTTGTGCAGCATATGCACGCCAATCATGCGGACCTGGTGATGGTAGAAAAGATTATCGAAATGGGGCACGAGCTCGACATGGAAGTCATTGCCGAGGGAGTGGAGACAGAGGAACAATTCAATCTCCTGCGCGAAAGGGGCTGCGACGGCGTTCAGGGATTCTTCTTTAGTCGAGCCCTTCCTCCCTCCGATATCCCCCGTTGGCTTGAAACCCATCGTGCCCAGCAAGTACAGTAATCCCGTCGCCATTCAAAGGGATTCGCAAAGCTCCAGGGAAATCCCTGCCTAGGTCACACCGTTCCGATGAGTCGCTGCAAGCGTAATCAGCGGAGAATGCCGTGGCGACTGGAGAGGCTTATGTGCCGATTCTCAGGCGTGGCGCTTGTCGCCACACCTCTGCTCACCTTGTTGACGGCTTTCGCTCAGGTTCCAACCCTGAAAGCTCCGACTCCGGCTAACCAGGAGACACAGCCGCGAGCCATCAAGCCGGGCACCAGCACTCCCACGCCCGCCCACTCGCTCGACCAGGCGGACCTCAGCGCGTTTTTCGACGGCATTCTTCCTTTGCAGCTCGAGCGCAGCGATGTCGCCGGCGCTTCTGTCCTGGTGATGAAGGATGGCAATGTCCTGCTTCAGAAGGGCTACGGTTACGCCGACGTCAAATCAAAGAAGCCCGTCGATCCCGCTTCGACCATTTTTCGCCTCGCCTCCATCTCCAAGTTGTTTACCTGGATCTCCGTCATGCAACTGGAGGAGCAAGGCAAGCTCAATCTCGACACAGACGTCAACCAATACCTCGACTTCCGGATCCGTCCAGCGTTCAACAAACCGGTTACTCTGCGCAACCTGATGACACATACCGCCGGATTCGAAGAATCCCTCAACGACATCATCATCACGGATCCCAAGCAGGCGGTTTCGCTGCGCGATTACCTGATCGCGAATCAACCGATGCGCATTTATCCTCCTGGCAAAATTCCGGCCTACTCCAACTACGGTGTCGGACTGGCGAGTTACATCGTTCAGCGCGCCAGCGGCGAGCCGTTCGAGCAGTATGTGCAGGAGCACATCTTCGGACCGCTCGGCATGACGCACTCATCGTTCTACCAGCCTCTGCAGAAGTCTTTGGCCGATCTGCCGTCTGAGGGCTATCGCTCCAATACAACCAAGTCTCCCGTCGGCTTTGAGATCTTCAACCCAGTAGGCGCCGGCGGCGTTTCATCGAGCGCAGCAGACATGGGTCGTCTCGGACAGGCGTTGCTCAACGGCGGCGAACTTGACGGTAAGCGCATCCTCAAGCCTGAGACACTCGCCCTCATGTGGACGCCGCAATTCCGCGCCAGCGATCAACTGCCACCGATCTGCATGGGCTTCTACCA
>JBAVYX010000069.1:0-1984 GCA_049588475.1 Silvibacterium sp.
GTATCGCAAGCGGAACGAGATCGAACGACTCTTCCGCCGATTGAAGGGCTACCGCCGCATCTTCTCCCGTTTCGAGAAACTGGACTGCATCTTCCTGGCCTTCCTCTGTTTCGCTCTCATCATCGAAACACTCCGTTAGTGTTAACACGCCCTAATCCTGCAATCAGCAAGTTGGAGCTGCACACGATCGGAATAGTCGCCAAGGTCTGCCGTTCACGGCTATTGGTCGCTGGCAGGCAAAGTTCGCGGCGTCCTGCGTGTCGCCCTGCCCCTTGTACTGGGCGTGTTTGGGGTAGGCGCAGAGTGGGCGGCTCCGGCCCGGAAATGCCTTTCCGGTGGCCATCACTGATTCCGGCGCAGTTCCATTTTCGACCCAGTTAACCAACGCGCCGAGCATGTCGAACTGGTCGAGAGACGGCCCGCCGCCGCAGTGACTCATCCCCGGCACCAAGAACATCCGGCTCCATTCGGCAACCTTGTCTGCGCCGCCATTCTCCGCGTCCAAGGATTTGTAATAGTCCAGCGTATCCAAAGCTAAGAACCATGGATCGCTGTCACCGTGAAAGAAGATGATCTTGATGCCACTTGCGGAAAACGTCGACAGGTTGTTGAAACGGAATCTGTCAGGGGTTGTGAGGCGTGAGGTGCCTCTTTATCCCCGTCGATCTCGGTGGCTGTCGTATATGGCCCGAAGATGCCGTTGGCACGGGGCGAGAGCAGCCCCGGGATGGGCGCGGTCAAAGCAACGCCACCGTGGCAAGGCAACGCTCACCACCTCCGCACTAACGGCTGGAATCAATCTGCTGACTGCCAGCTACGTGGGTGATGCCAACCATAGTGCCGCTACGTCGGGGGTGCTGAGGCAGATGGTGCACTTAAGATCGTGCAGCGTTCACCCTCTTCAGCCACTGCAGCAGCGGTATAGTCCCCTGTATTAACTCAAAACCCGGCGGGCGAGAGACTCAGATGGTCTCTCGCCCGCGAAGGGCCGAGAAGCTCGGGCGGCTCGCGCTGTGTGCGTTCTTAAGCTGCCAAATCGAAAAAGCTTAGCGCCGAACCGTTGTTCAGATGCGAACACACCCCCGCAAAACCGGACATCCCGCAGACTCAAGCTACAGTCCATTCTTCGAATATTGAAAGAGTTGGGCAATCGGGGAACTGGTCGCCCGCATGCCTTCGTATACCTTGTCACTAACGCCCGGAGCGCCCCATGCACACGCTGCTTCAGGACCTTCGCTACTCGCTTCGCCAGCTGCGAAAGAATCCCGGATTCACTCTGACCGCCGTCATCTCACTGGCTCTTGGCATCGGTGCAACAACCGCGGTCTTCAGCGTCGTCTACGCCGTGGTCATGGACCCCTACCCCTACGCCAACCCTGACCGCATGGCCCACATGCGGCTGACGCTGAATGACGGCCACGAACGAGGCTTCGGACTGACCGGCGCGCAGTGGCAGCAGCTCCGCAAATCGCCGGTGGTCGAGGACGCCTTCATCTCCGACGACTGGAGTCTCGCCGTCACCGGCCACGACCTGCCTGAGGATGTGAACGGGGTCTACGTCACCTCGAACACCTTCAACTTCATGGGCGTGCCACCGGCTCTGGGCCGCGGCATCGTGCCCTCCGACGCCATCGACGGCCAGGACCCGCAGCCGGTGGTCGTGCTTGGCTACAAGTTCTGGCAGAGACACTTCAACTCCGACCCGGCCGTGCTGGGACAGACCCTGCAGCTGGTACGGAAGAACTACACCATCGTCGGTGTGGCCTCGGAGCGTTTTACGTGGGACGACGCCGACGTCTATCTGCCGCTGAAGATCACCCAGGACCCGGTGCGCGGCTACTATGTCGGGATTCGGCTAAAGCCCGGAATCTCGCACGCGGCCGCCAATGCAGCCTTGGCGCCGCTGATCAGCGAGTTCGCCAAGCAGAGCCCCGATCACTTTCCTCGAGAGCACTTCAAGTTCCACGTGCAGGGCCTGAACGAC
>JBAVYX010000070.1:0-21100 GCA_049588475.1 Silvibacterium sp.
GTCAACGGTCTCACCGACGGCACGCTTGCGAATCAGGAGATTGCTGCGGAGTGGCAGTTTCATAGCGGACACCTGACGGGTGTCGCCATTCACGACTTAAGCGCAGCTAGCGGTCAAAGCAAAAGAAGATCGCTCACGCTGAGCGGACCTTTCGCGCTCGCGATCAAGGACGGCAGCGTGCTGCGGGCGGCGGACCTGATCCCGGATGGTTCTGCGCGTATCGAACGTCTGGAGCCGAAGCTGGGCGCGGCGCGTTACTCCGAGCGGCTGCCGGGCATTGCCGTTCATTATCAACTCGGCGATCCACTTGGGCACTTCCATGCCGACTGGTCGCTCATTCTCCGTGAAGGATCTAGATACATCCGGCAGGTGCTCACTATTACCGCTGGGCCAAAGCCGGTCGATCTGAGCGACGTCGTCATGATTGATACGCACTTTCCGGGCATTTCCGTGGCGGGCATCGTGAAGGGCTCCCCATTTGTCGCGGGTGATTTCTTCTTGGGCTTCGAAGAGCCTCTTTCCCAAAGCAGCGTCGTGGCCGATCACGCAGTCAGCGAGTTGCGTAGTGGAGTGCCGCTGGGAGCCGGGTTATCAGCCGAATACTCCGCCGTTGTCGGCGTCGCTCCCGAGGGGCAGATGCGTCGCAGCTTTCTGACTTATCTGGAGCGCGAGCGTGCTCATCCCTACCGAACATTCCTTCACTACAACAGCTGGTTCGATATCGGTTTCTTCACGCCATATTCTCAGCAGGATGCTCTCGACCGGATTCATGCATTTGGGACCGAGCTGACCAAGAAGCGCTCGGTGACTCTGGATTCATTTCTCTTTGACGACGGCTGGGACGACCACAATGATCTTTGGAATATACGAGGCGACTTCAGGGATGGCTTTAAGCCATTGAAGCAGGCTGCGGCTGAATACGGCACCGCGCCCGGTGTTTGGCTGTCGCCCTGGGGCGGATACGGCCCGGCCAAGCAGGAGCGGCTGTCGACCGCAAATAGGGACGGCTACGAGATAGTGAATGGCGGTCTGGCTCTATCTGGCCCGAAATATTATGCGCGTTTTCACCAAGCGGCGACGGAGATGGTGACCAAGTACGGCATCAATCAGTTCAAGTTCGACGGCACCGGAAATGTCGACCAGGTTGTGAAGGGGAGCGCATTCAGCAGCGACTTCGACGCTGCGCTTCACCTGATCGAAGACCTTCGCCTGCTGAAGCCTGACCTGTTTATCAACCTCACGACGGGAACGTATCCTTCACCTTTCTGGCTCTTCTACGCCGACTCCATCTGGCGCGGCGGCGACGACACCGACTTCGCCGGTGTCGGGTCCGACCGCGAGCGCTGGATTACATACCGGGACGCCGACACATACGATATGGTCGTGAAGGGTGGCAAACTTTTTCCACTCAATTCCCTCATGCTGCATGGGATCGTCTTTGCGCAACAAGCGCCCCATCTCTCCTCGGACCCTGGAGGCGACTTCGCCAACGAAGTCCATTCGTACTTCGGTTCAGGCACGCAGTTGCAGGAGCTCTATATCACGCCCTCTCTGTTGAAATCTGCTGACTGGGACATGCTGGCTGAGGCCGCGAATTGGTCTCGGAGGAATGCATCGGTTCTCGTCGATACCCATTGGATTGGTGGAGATCCGCGCTGGCTGGAGGTTTATGGCTGGGCCTCGTGGTCGCCGGAAAAGGCGATTCTGACCCTGCGCAACCCGAATGCCAAAGCGCAGGACTTCAACATCGATATTGCCTCTGCCTTTGAACTGCCTGCCGGCGCGCCGCGCCGCTATCGCGCACGCAGCCCGTGGACGAGCGATGCGTCGAAGCCTGCGGTAGAGCTGAAAGCTGGCGAGCCATACACGTTTCACCTCGCTCCCTTTCAGGTACTAAACCTGGAAGCTCTTCCGCAATGACAGCCTCAGCAAACTAGCAAACGCATGAACCTTCATGGTCGGATATCTTGAAGATATGGCTGTCTCAATGCGGATACGAACTCTCGCGATTACCGTGCTGTTATTGTTGGATTTCAGCGTCTTCTCGGGAGGGTTGGCGCTTCAGGCGCAATCGCCCACCACGCCTGCCGTCCATACGTTCGCCGCGAACGGCGATCACTTTGAGCTTGACGGCAAGCCGTTCCAGATTATTTCCGGCGCAATCCATTACCCGCGTGTTCCTCGTGCCTATTGGCGCGACCGCCTGCGTAAGGCGCGAGCCATGGGTCTCAATACCGTAGAGACTTACGTCTTCTGGAATGAGCATGAGACGTCACCGGGACAATATGACTTTTCGGGACAAAACGACGTCGCCGAGTTTATCCGAGAAGCCCAGCAAGAAGGCCTGTACGTTATTCTGCGGCCAGGGCCGTATGTCTGCGCGGAGTGGGAGTTCGGCGGGTATCCGGCGTGGCTCCTTCACGACCCCAAGATGGTCGTCCGAACTTCAAATCCAGCGTTCATCGCGGCAGCGGACCGCTGGCTGCATCGTCTCGGTGAAGAGCTGGCTCCCCTGCAGATCGGAAATGGCGGTCCGATCATTGCAGTCCAGGTAGAGAACGAGTACGGCTCCTTCGGATCGGACCACGCCTACATGGAGCAGATTCATCACATGCTGGTGAGTTCCGGTTTCGACCGCGCCATGCTTTACACCGCGGATGGAGCCTCGCAACTCGAGAAAGGTTCTCTGCCCGAACTGCCTGCCGTCATCAATTTCGGCATCGGCGACGCCAAATCCGATTTCGCCATCCTGGCAAGGGCGCGCCCTTCCGATCCAAAGATGTGCGGAGAGTATTGGGATGGCTGGTTCGATCATTGGGGCGCCAAACATCAGGTCACAGACGCCGCGCAGCAAGCTAGCGAACTGCGGTGGATGCTGGAGCAAGGGTACTCGGTGAATCTTTACATGTTTCACGGAGGCACCAGCTTCGGCTGGATGAACGGCGCTAACAGCAACGGAACAAATTATGAGCCGGACACAACCAGCTACGACTACGACGCCCCCATCAGCGAAAGTGGAGAGTTGAAGCCTAAATTCTTCCTCTTCCGCGACGTCATCAGCCAAGTCACCGGAAAGACACCACCTCCTCCGCCGGCTGCTCTCCCTGTCCGCGCCCTGCCTACGGTCAATCTCACCTTCAGCGCCGCAATCTGGGACAACCTCCCCAAACCGATCGTTTCCCAACAGCCGCTATCGATGGAAGACGTGGGGCAGAGCTACGGTTACATCCTGTATCGGACCTCGATAGAACATGCTCAGAGCGGCGAGCTGCACCTCGAGGATCTGCACAGCTACGCCCAGGTCTACCTCGACGGAGCTCTGGCCGGGACTCTGGACCGCCGCTTGAATCAATCATCTCTGCCTCTCGAAATCAAGCACGACAACACCCGCCTCGACATCCTTGTTGAGAACACAGGCCGCGTAAACTTTGGCCGCCAGATTCAGAAGGAGCGTGCAGGCATTACCCATCAGGTCACCCTGGCAGGCAAACCGATTACTGGGTGGTCCGTTTATCCAATGCCGATGCGGGGCGTGGACTCGCTCGAATACAAATCGAGCAAATGTACCGGTGCGTGCTTCTATCGGGGGACCTTTCAGGTCGACGAACCGGCAGATAGCTTTCTTGACACTCGGACCCTGGGCAAGGGAGAGATATGGCTCAACGGCCAGCCTCTTGGCCGAGTATGGAGTATCGGACCGCAGGCGACGCTCTACGTGCCTGCTCCGTGGTTGAAAAAGGGTAGCAACGAGATCGTGGTATTTGACCTGAACGGGAAGACTGGTGTTACCACCTTGCCCTTCCTTGAGCATTCGATTCTGGACGGTCCGGTGCGCAAAGAATGAAGTCTGCTGAATCTATAAATTCAGCGCTGATCCAGGCCAATACCACCGAGCGGTGAGTCGTTGTGCTCGTCCATCAATCGCCGGAGCACTATCCACGGCGCCAGAAAAACAAAATAGCATAGCCCGGTTACTGCTAACAGCACGTGGAAGCCGAGAAACAAAATTCCTGTGAGCAACGTGTCTAACATAAGCACTAACTTTTGATGCAACTTTACAACCTTACTTTCTCTGCCGACAACCGGTAACTAACCTACACCGCTAAACATTACCCGCCATCACACTTTAGATGAGAACCCAGTGCGAGAAGCCACAGCATTTTCAGATTACGGCCCAGATCTCTTGCGTACCTAGGCTTTTCATTCACCCCTCACACTTTCGTAACGAGTAATACGCAATTTCGAGGAACAGATTACGGTCCTAATGAATCTGGGAGCGTTCCGGAGTCTTTTCAGTCAGCCAGCCCAGATTTGCCGCTTGTGCTTCAGACATCGGCATGGTGAACGGGAACCAATAGTCTGCATCGCGCTGCGCCTGTGGAAGGATGCTGTTCATGTGTGCGCCACCTGGGAGTGCCGAATTGACTTGCTGCTGCAACAGGGCTTCGCTCTCAAAATTCACCTCGGTTGCGAGACAACCCGCGCCACGATTTTCCCAAACGTTCAGCGAATACTCGTAGGTGCCGTCGCTCCTGCGCTTCGCAAATACAGTTAGCGTGAAAGTCTTCATACATTAAAGAATATGTGGCCATGCAGGTCTGCGAAATACCCAAAAGATGTCATCAGCACTGGGCTTCTAGGCCAATAGAAATAAGGTCGGAACGCAAGGCGGCCACAAAAGCGCCGCGGTTGGTCGCGGCGCTGAGTGAACGATAAAGCTGGCGATGAGCTAGGCGAGCGCCGTCTCGGCCACGCCCACCTTCTCGTGCCAGGAATGCGCAGCTTTGAGAGCCTTATTCACATTTTCGATGTTCTCAACGCCCGTGGTATTGAGCCAGTCCTCGAAGGCCTTTGCGCCCTGCTTCGCGTAAACCGCGATGCCGTCTTTCCACGTTGCGCGCCCGCAAAGGACTCCGTTGAAGGTGGTGCCGCTTTCGCCGGCAAGCTCCAGAGTCTCAATGAAGACCGGGTTGCTGACGCCGGCTGAGAGATAGATGAAAGGCTTGTGCGTGGAGGAAGCGGCGATGCGGAAGTGTTCTAGCGCCTCGGCACGGGTGTAGGCTTCCTCGCCCTTGAACGCACGCGTGCCGGAGACGAACTCCATCTGCACCGGGACTTCGACCTTGAGCACGTCGACGCTATAACGCTCCTTGCCAAACTCTTCCATCGACCCGGTTACGATTTCGGGCTTGCGCTTGGCGTAGCCGATGCCCTTCTCGCCTTCGCCATGCGTGTCGTAGCCGACCAACTCAAGGAAAAACGGAATATCGTGCGCATGGCACTCGTCGCCGATGCGCTCGACCCAGGCGTGCTTAAGGTCGTTGATCGGCGTCTTCTCAAAGGGCGTGTAATAGAGCAGGATCTTGATGCAGTCCGCGCCCGCTTCCTTGAGGCGGCGCACCGACCATACGTCGAGCAGATCGGGCAGGCGGCCGGGCGTGGCGGCGTCGTAGCCCGTCTTCTCATAAGCCAGCAGCAGTCCTTTGCCGTGGCGACGCTTGGAAGCGGGCAGGCCAAACTCGGGATCGAGCAGGATGGCCGAGGCATGCTGGGTGAGCACATCGGCGACCAACTCCTTAAACTCAACCAGGGCCGAATCGGGAACGCTTTCGACGCCCTTCTCCTTGGCCAGCGACTTCTTGAGCGAGCCGCGCTGGTCCATGGCAGCAGCAGCAATCACGCCGCGCTTGTCGGACACGGCCTTCAATCCTTCTAATTTTCCAGGGGTCAGCTTTGTGGACATCGTTTTTCTCCTGCTCCTTGCCGATTGATTGGCGCCGCCTGATTGGCGCTGATTGATAGGTCCCGGCGCTCGTGGAAAGACGGGTTCCTGCCGGGATGGTTGGTTGTTGTGGAAACTGCGTTCCCTAGCATTCTAACCGACGTTGGCCGATCGCGGGGCTATCGCGCCGCGCTGGCGATGGTTTTGCGTTGCGCGTCCAGCAGCTGACGGATGCCGGTTTCGGCGAGGTCCATCATCTCCAGCAGGCGGCTGCGCGGGAACGGGGTGCGCTCAGCCGTGGCCTGTACCTCGACCAATCCGCCGTCCTCGGTCATGACGACGTTCATATCGACTTCGGCCTGGGAATCCTCCTCGTAGGCCAGATCGAGCAAGGCAGTGTCCTCGACGATGCCGACGCTGGTGGCGGCGACCAGCTGCCGGAGCGGTGATGCCTTGAGGGCACCGGTGGCCAGCATGCGATTAAGAGCGATGGAGAGCGCGGCGCAGGCCCCGGTAATGGCTGCCGTGCGGGTGCCGCCATCGGCTTGGAGAACATCGCAGTCGAGGATGACGGTACGCTCGCCGAGCGCCTGCATGTCGATCACGGCGCGCAGCGAGCGTCCAATGAGCCGCTGAATCTCGTGGGTACGACCACCGACCTTACCACGCTCAGATTCGCGGGGTGTGCGGGTCAGTGTGGCGCGGGGCAGCATGCCGTACTCGGCGGTAACCCATCCCCGGCCGCTGTTGCGCAGCCACACGGGAACTCCTTGCTCAACCGTGGCATTGCACAGCACGCGCGTGTTGCCGAGTTCGATCAGAACCGAGCCTTCGGCGGTAGCAACGAAGCCGGGAGTGAGGCGAACGGTGCGGAGCTGGGAGGGGGTTCGCCCTTCGGCGCGAAAGAACTTTTGTATGACTTCCATCGATGCTCATTGTACGGGTTTGGGGAACTGAGGAAGGGAAGCGGAATGGGAGAGTTTCAAATCAGGATTGGCGCGGAAACGGTCCCGGACCGGAACATCCGCGACTACAGGTTTGTTTTCAGTTGCTTACGAGAAGATGTCGTACCTATTCGTCCTCTTTTGGGACAAATCGCTGAAATTGGGAGCAGAAAGCTTCCCAGGGTGATTTTCTACTAAGTCCATGATTTTTCTTAGGTTGCAGGTCGGATTCCGATTTGGCACGCAACGTCTTTTAGAGAAAAGCAGGAAGGCAGCCGCGACACTCCAAGGCCGTGGTTGTCCTAGGCCGCAAGAACGGATTGGCCGCGCTGCGACGCCGCGAATTCCCGCTGGTCGTGGTGGACGAGTTCTCTACTCGAGTCCAGAGAGGATGGATCGGATTCGCTGCTCAAGTACGCCGGTTTGACGATTCCGCTCGAAAGCAACTTTGCCATTTCCGGATGTGGCCGATTGGTTCGCGAAGTGCGCGCCGCCCTTATCCGCCGCGAACGTGAGCTGGATCTGGCGTTACGTGCCGCCGCAACCTCGATCCAGAGTGATTTTGCGCGATACCGTGGACGGGCTACTGTTGCAGTCCCAGCTGGCGATGGCCGACGCGGGCATTGCGCCGCGGCTGTCGGAGAAGTGAAGACTGGTGGTTGAACTTGCCGGCCATCTGCGGCAAAGGCTGGATCTGCCGGTACAGCCGATCGATCAGCCGCACCAGATTCGGCGGCAGCAGCTGGCTTAGGCTGCAGGTGTCCACACGGCCTAGTGAATCGTGCGCATCTTGCGCTGCATGTAGTCCATCAGCAGATATTCGCCCAGTGTATCGGGCGTAGTGAAGTAGGCCTTGCCGCGGCACATCTCCGAGACTTTATGCACAAATTGCACCAGGCCGGGATCGGAGGCCAGCATAAACGTATTGATCATCACATTCGATCGCTTGCAGCGCGCGACCTCTTCCAGCGTTTCGCTTACCACCAAGGGGTCGAGGCCGAATGCATTCTTGTAAATCCTGCCATCGCTTAGGGTCAGCGCCGAAGGCTTGCCGTCGGTGATCATGACGATCTGCTTCATGTCCTTGCGCTGTGCCTTCAGAATGCGTTGGGCCACGCGCAATCCCTCGCGCGTGTTGGTGTAATACGGCCCCACTTTGACGCGCGCCAGTTGGGAAATAGGAAGCTCCTCGGCGGAATCGTGAAACAGCACGAGAGAAAGCGAATCCCCCGGATATTGCGTGCGGATAAGATGCGACAGCGCCATTGCAACCTTTTTCGCCGGCGTAAAGCGGTCTTCACCATAAAGGATCATGGAGTGCGAGCAATCGAGCATGACGACTGTCGCACAGGAACTTTGATATTCGCATTGATGAACCTGCAGGTCGCGGTATTCGATATTCAGAGGCAGAGTAAGACCTTCGCGCGCGATGGCCGAGGCGAGGGTAGCCGTGGCATCCAGATTCAGCGTGTCGCCGAATTCGTAGTTTCGCGACGCACCGCTGGTCTCAATACCCGTAGCCCAATGGCGTGTGTCGTGCCGTCCATAGTTTGATTTGCCCAGAGATCCGAGGAGGTCGCGTAGGGTTTTGTAACCAAGAAAGTCCAGGCTTTTATCGGTGACCTCGAAGCGGGCTTCCTGTTGCGCGTCGCCCACTTGGCCGTTGGCCTGTGAGCCGCCCGTGGAGATGAAGTTCTCCTGTTCCAGGCGGTCGAGCAGCTTTTCGATCAACTCGTTGAGCTTGTCCTCATTGCCCAATGCGTCGACGGCTTCCTGCATGCGCTCGCCGAACAACTCTCCCGATTCGAGCGCGCGGCGCAAGGCTTCGCGCAGATCGTCAAGGGTGTGATCGAGCTCCTGAAACTGCATGAACGGATTTTGGAAGCCCGAGTCGAGCAGGTAGTCGGAGAGCGCCTGGAGCAGGTCTTCCATGCTCATCTCCGATGCCAGATCCCCCATATATTTGGTGTACCGAACCCGCTTCATCGCTACCCCGCGATCTAATTGAAGCCGCTGCGGCGCGATCGCCGCGGCTGCCACTCTTCGTACTCCGCTTCCGTGCCAGTGCGCTCCTGCCGCGAAGGTTGCGGCTTCTTCTGCGCCACGAAGGCGCGCTCTTCGCTGCGGCTTAAGCGCCGATGCGCGCACATTCCTTCGAGCAGAAACTCAGCGGCCGCAACTAATCGTTCCGGGGCGTCGGAGGCTTTTATCCCCAATGGCGACAGCTTCTCGAAAAGTCCTTGAATCTGTCGAAGTTCTTCAAGCGTTGATTTGGCTGGTTGGCTGTCCTCGATCTTCGTTGTCCCGCCCAGGTTGAACCACTGTTCGATCTGCTGGGTATTAGCGGAGGCGAAGTACTTGTCGAAGACCTTGCCTATCGCTGTTCGGACAACTTCCTTGACCACGGTGTCTGCACCGCGCATCTCGCCCTCGTACTCGAGTTCCAGTTTGCCGGTGATCCCGGGCAGCGCCGCGTACAGATCGCCGACGCGAGGCAGTACGAGCGTTTCACCGTGCAGCAGCGCTCGCCTTTCCGCATTGGAGACAACCAGCTCCAGCGTGGCGATAGGCAGACGCTGGCTCACGCCGCTGCGCTTGTCGACTCGCTTGTCTTCGCGTGCGGAAAACGCAACCTGCTCCACAATCTCCCGCAAGTATTGCGGAATCTCGAGATTGGCGAATTCGCGTTCGGTCCAGGCCTCCTGGGCGGTGATGGCCAGGCCCTCTTCGATATTTTCCGCGTAGTGCGTGCGAATCTCAGAGCCGATGCGATCCTTGAGCGGCGTGACGATTTTGCCGCGCGCCGTGTAATCCTCAGGATTGGCGGTGAAGACGAGCGCGACGTCTAGTTCAAGGCGAACCGGATAGCCCTTAATCTGTACGTCGCCCTCCTGCATGATGTTGAAGAGTGCCACCTGGATCTTTCCGGCTAGATCGGGCAGTTCATTGATCGCGAAGATCCCTCGATTGGCGCGAGGCAGCAGGCCATAATGCATAGTCAGTTCGCTTGAAAGGTCTTCGCCGCCGCGTGCTGCCTTGATGGGGTCGAGGTCACCAATCAGGTCAGCGATGGTAACGTCCGGAGTAGCGAGTTTCTCAATATAACGGTCGTTGCGCGTGAGGTAAGCGATAGACATGGCGTCGCCCTTTGACGCAATCAGCTCGCGGCATCGCCTGCACAGGGGGTCATAGGGGTTGTCGCGAATCTCGCAGCCGGCGATGTACGGAGTGTGCTCATCGAGCAGAGAGGTGAGGGCGCGCAGGATGCGGCTTTTCGCCTGCCCGCGAAGACCCAGCAGGATGAAGTTCTGCTTCGACAGGACGGCGTTTACGATCTGCGGAATCACGGTGTCTTCATATCCGATGATGCCGGGGAAGAGTGTCTCCCGTGTTTTGAGCCGCTCGATCAGGTTTTCGCGCAGCTCGTCCTTGACTGAGCGCGCCGCGATGCGCGCTTGGGAGAAATCCTTGCTGGCGCGGAGTTCACCGAGGGTTTGCGGCATGCGCCGATTGGTCATTTCTTCCTCCATGATGAGGGGCAGCGCTCAGGTAGAACGCGGCGATCTTCTACAAGAGTAGACGAAGCTCGGGTCTTGCGTGATTCTGAAAGGTTTTTCCGACTAGGATTTGATGATTGATTGTTGGTTCGCTCTGTTTGTTGAAGCTACATCACATGGCCACTTTGCCCGGAGACTCTCGTTGCGTGGGCCCCTATTCGCAGCTTGGGAAGGATGGCTTGATAGAAATCGCGTAGTCGCTCCGTTCTTTCCGCATCCGAACGCATGCCAAGCAGCTGCTGCTTGAAGCCCAGGTCCGCGGGCAGGGCCGATGCCAAGGCGAAGGAGACAGGGCCATCCAGACTGATGTGCATCGTTGCAACCCCGATTCCTGCCAGCTCCAGCGTCTCAAAGTGCAAGGCGGCGCACTCCTCTCGTAGCCTCCGAGATGCCTCTGAACCTTCATCTTCAAAAAAATCAACCTCGGCTTCGAGAAAAGAGTTTGAATTCTCAAGCATCTCGATCTCAAATCGCGCATCTCCCCGGCAGAGAATATCGAGGCGGCCGTCTTCATACTCTTGCAGCACGCGCATAATGCGGGCGGTGCAGCCGATCACGGCCAGCCCCTCCTGCTGTGCGCGGACGACGCCAAAAGTGGACTCTGCTTCGATGCAGATACCGATCATCTCCTTGTAACGCTCCTCGAAGATATGGAGCGGCAGAGAAGCGCCGGGAAAGAGCACCACATCCAGCGGAAATAGTGGAATCTTCATTGCTGTGCATTATGCGCGTTCCGGCAAGGAAAGAATGCAGGCAACCGCGACTGATTTTGATGAGCCAGCAAAGGATTTGCGAACTGTGGATTAGGTACACTGCAATCTGGAATCGGTTGGTCAGCGGGCGAACTCCAGCTCATCCAGCATGGCCTGCATTTCGCTCAGCGCGTGTTGATTACCTGTTCGTCGTGCACACGCGATGCCTTGTGTGAGGCGGACCTTCGCCTCTTCGGACCGCTCCGCCTTAGCCAACGTTTGCGCAGCCATGAAGTATCCAGGGGTATAGTCGGGGTGCTCGTCGAGCAAACGCCCGAATTCGATCAGGGAGGCATCTGTCTCGCCTCGGCCCGCATACTCCATGGCGAGCCCGTAGCGAGCGAATGCGTCCTTCGGATTTTGCGCCAGTATTTCGTTAAGCATTGCTTTTTTGTCCATAAGGACATTGTCTCCGAACACACGGATTCGAAATGTACAAGATCATCTGTCTGCCGTTGGAACGAGCTGAGACATTTCATATTCAATGACCGTGGAGTCGTTCGGATAAGGTTCAGTATTTCCGGTCATGGAGAATCCCATACGCTTATAAAATTCAATTGCAGCGCTGTTATTGCTGGTCACCATGAGCCGTAACGTGCGGACTCCACAGATTCTCGTCCACGTCTGAACCGCAGAAATTAGAAAGCTTCCTACGCCGGTGCGGCGATGCGCTGGCGCCACCCACATTGAGACGACATTTGCACTGAACGAATCATGTTCATCCCGAAACGCTCCAACAATACCGCAGGGACTCTCATCGTCCACTGCCAGATAACCGATTCCCTTTTCGCCGTTCATATTGGCCGCACGCCTCAGCCACTCGGCATCTAAAAACTGTGATTCTCTGGCGTAGGTGCTTCCAAAGGCGGCTGGTGAATCCTGCAGGGCCTGCAGCCGTACGGTTTTGAATGCCAGGATATTATTCGTACTGATTTGTTCAAGAAATGGCATATGAGGCTATTATTTCGTAATTTTCACCAATAGAATCGAACGCTGCAAGCAGCACCGCTCATTTGCTTAAAAGCGCACGATTGCCGACACTGGAAATATCCGAAGAGTAATTTTCGTGGAAGCAAGGGGTGAGGAAAGAGAGCACGCATGGATTTTACCGGCCATTCGCTTCCGGTGCGCAGTCCCGCCGAGTCGCAATCGGAGATGACCGAACTGATTCTGCCCAACGACACTAATACCCTGGGCAATCTACTGGGTGGCAGGCTGATGCATTTCATCGACCTGGTTGGCGCGATGGCCGCCTACCGGCACGCGCGCACTCACGTAGTGACGGCCTCGATGGAACACATCGACTTTATCGCGCCGGTCCACGTGGGCGACCTGTTGATTCTCAAATCCTCGGTCAATCGCGCCTTCAATACTTCGATGGAAGTAGGCGTTAAAGTCTGGGTGGAAAACACGATCGCCGGGACGCACCGCCACGTTGGCTCGGCCTATCTCACATTTGTTGCTGTGGATTCGCAGGGGCGCCGGGTGCCTGTTCCGCAACTGAAGCCAGAGACCGAGGAAGAGAAGCGGCATTACGAAGACGCCGGTCGCCGCCGCGAGTTGCGCCAGTTCGAGGTTGAACGCAGGCGCGCCGCCAAGGCAGTCGAGGCTTAAATTATTTCGAAGTTTGGAGTTAAAAATATGGCTCATTCACACGTTCCACCCCACACGCCTCAGGGTCCGACCGCTTTGCCGGGAGTGGCAAATATAGTTGCCATCGGATCGGGTAAAGGCGGAGTTGGGAAAACGACTCTTGCGGTGAATCTCGCCGTGGCGCTCGCGAAACTTGGTTTTCGGGTGGGACTGATCGACGCGGATGTCTACGGTCCGAACGTGCCCCTGATGCTTGGCACGACCCAGCAGCCGCGCGTGCTGGCGAGCAATCGGATCCAGCCGAATCTGGCCCATGGCGTGAAGATTATTTCCGTCGGCCTGATCTCGCCAGGTGATAAGCCGATGGTCATGCGCGGACCCATGCTGCACCAGATCATTCGGCAATTTTTGCAGCAGGTGGAGTGGGGCGAGTTGGATTTTCTCCTGGTTGACCTGCCGCCGGGTACGGGCGACGTTGTGATCTCACTGGTGCAGACGGTCCCGTTGACCGGCGCCGTAGTGGTGTCTACTCCTTCGGATGTTTCTCTCCAGGACGCGCGCAAGGCGCTCGAAATGTTCCACCAGGTGAATGTCGAAGTGCTGGGCATCGTCGAGAATATGAGTTACTTCACCTGCCCGCACTGCCACCAGGAGATCGATATCTTTTCGAAGGGTGGGGCGGAGAGGACGGCAAAACAGTTCGGCGTGCCCTTCCTCGGTTCGATCGAACTTGATCCGGAGATTCGGTATGGCGGCGATACCGGCTTGCCGGTCGCCCTCGCCGGCAAAGATTCGCCGAAGGCAGCGCAATTCTATGCGGTCGCGCGCCAGGTCGCGGAGCGGGCTCAGGCGCAGTCGGCGAGGACGGAAGACATCTTCGAGATCAGCTAGCGCGCCGAAAATAGCGTTCCTGATTTCACAAAATAGCCTCTTGCTAACTTCTGGAGATCGCCTTACTCTGACTTCGCATCTCCCCCCGGTCTATAGCCTTCATAGCCAAGCTCATCAACGGTTCATGTAGAGAGCAAATCGAGGCTCCGATGTTGCGTCTGAATCCGTTGTTCGAGGTGTGTATGGGACTCATGCCGGCCGTTCCTCCTGCCATTACAAAAGCCCACGCGTTGCCCTTTGAACTTTGGTTTCCGCTACAACAGCTGCCCATTCCTCCGCAAATACAACCGGAAATCGAGGGCATTGCGGGGGTGGTGAGCGCCGCATGCTTTCTAGCTTTGCCGGCTCTTCGTTTCTGAGCGTGCTGGAAGGGCTGACGGCTCCTGAAAAACTGCCCTTTTACGACTGCCTAAAGCAATCGTTGCCATTGCGATTCGCATGATGTTCCTGGCCGGGGCGTAGAGGTCATTATCTCCTCGAACGAAAACTTCCTTGGTCTGGATAACTTCGATCCCATGGTTGGCTCATACCTCACCAACATCGACCAGGCCGACTTAGTCGAGAAGAATCTATAGTTTATCCCAAACCGAACATTACTTATCTCAGCTCACTTACAGGCAACAAATAAGATCGGAACATCAGCTTCTGCCTCCGTAATCTCCACGCGCCAGCGCGTCTGGAATGTGGTTACAGGGCAGGAGATTCCAAATCTCTACGTGATGGACAGCAGCATGTTTCCCACCTCTTCGGGACCAACCCCATGCAGTCGACTTATACCTTTGCGAAGATTTTCTCCGACCGGGCTGATTGGCGGCCTCGACGCTCCCGGACCGCTGAAGTTCGCAAAAGTTGCCGCTGAGCAGCCGGTACTCAAGCCATCTCCATTCCGTTTGCTAAGTGGCGCCGCTGCGTGGCCCAGTCTTCTCGCTAGCGGTCGAAACAATCTGCAATTAGATATGTCTTAGATTCGTGACAGATGCCTCCCGCCTGACGAAAGTAATCAACCTTCGGATTTATCGCCCCGGGGTGTCGGATAGCTTAAGTCGCTCGCGGAGCAGCCTTCATGAGCGGCGAGGCATCCCAAGAAGGTGGCGCAGACACAGGAAGCGGGGATCTGTACATGCCTAAACCAGGACTTCCACAAGTGGCATTGTTGCTTGCAGTTGCATTTACTGCTGGATGCCACCGTGGCATCGCAAATAACGAGAATCAGCCAACGGCTACTGCTGCTACGGCGCAGCCAAGCGCTCCGCCACCTGGCGATCAAGCTACCCAGGCTAGCAGCCCCTCAGCTAGTCCATCTCCGAACCAGCCGACTGCAAGTACTCCGCCAAGCTCCGGGACTCCCGTAGCTTCAGGCAACGCGAGTTCACCGGAAAGTACGCAACCAGGCGCTCAGCAGCAAGCGAATGCCCCCCCTCCTCCACCAGCTACCGTGTCTTCCCCGGAAGTTCCTGCTGGGACGGTGCTCAGCATTCGGATGAATCAGGGCATCGATGTGAAGCACGCGCAGTCAGGGGAGACCTTTTCCGGCACTATCGTCAACCCGGTCAACGTCGAGGGCGATACGGTGATTCCTGCTGGTTCGACAGCGGATGGGGTGGTGCTGCATGCGCACAAACGAGGGCACTTCAAAGGGGCTTCCGTTCTGCAGCTCACCTTAACAGGATTGAATGTGAACGGACAGCATTACCGACTTGACACCAGCAGCCTGACACGGACCAAGAAAGGCAAAGGTAAGCGGACAGCAGCCTTTCTTGGGGGCGGCACCGGGCTGGGGATGCTGATTGGGGGTGTTGCCTCGGGTGGCGTTGGCCTGCTGATCGGTGGGCTTGCCGGAGCAGGCGCCGGCACGGCGGGCGCCGCCTTTACCGGCAATAAGGATATCAATATTCCCGCAGAATCTGTTGTCAGCTTCAAGCTGGAACGGTCAATCCAATTGCGCTAGTTTAGCCAACCAATTCTAGGCTCCGCTGTGGCCAAGTTCCTTGGTCATGCGGACGAAGTGACAGGGCTGCGTGATGGGCATCTGATCGATGGGGAAGGGTTCTGTGCCGGTGATGCGATAGCCGAGCTTCTTGTAGATGCCGGGCAACTCGGTTCTGAGGTTCACCACCCTTAAATCCATGAAACGCGCACCGGTTTCGCGGGCGAATTCTTCGGCGGCTGCGGTCAGCCGGCGGCCCAGCCCGTTCTTTTGTCGCGCAGGATCGACGGAGAGCAGACCAAGGTAGGCGCGGTCGGCATTGCGTTCGACGTAGACACAGGCGTCCAGATGGCTGTCTTCTTCGATCACCAAAAAGCTGCCTTTCTTGAAGAGGTCCTGAAGTTTGGGGACGTCCATCCGGTCCTCATCTTTAAAGAAGCGTTCGACCGTAAAGGCGCTGTTGATGAGGCGTAGGACTTGGTCGAAGTCGGTCTCAGTGGCCATGCGGATGTTCATATTTCGAATGTAACGCACGGAACATCCTTCGTTAAGCGTTCGTATACCTTGACAACTAGGGGTAAGTAACCATACTGTCGTATCCCTAGACGGCTATGTTTGAACTTCTAGGTGATCCGTGGCTAAGAATGACCTTCAAGGCACTCTCGATCTGCTGATCTTGAAAACCATCTCTCATGTTGGCTCGATGCATGGGTATGGGATTGTGCTGCACATTGAGCAAGTTTCGGATGCGTTGCTCCGTGTTGAGGAGGGGTCGCTGTATCCGGCGCTGCACCGTATGGAGCAGAGCGGATGGATTCGTTCGGAATGGGCGCTCTCGGAGACGAACCGACGGGCAAAGTATTACTCCCTCACGGCGGCGGGCAGGAAGCAGCTCGCGGCCACGGAGAAAAGCTGGGAACAGGTAGTAAAGGGTGTTGAGGCAATTCTGCGATTTGCGTGAGGTGAGCCATGGGTGCAATGAGGCGTATGTGGGCATTGGTGAGGCGCTCCAAGGTCGACCGCGAGATCGAGGACGAGTTGCGAGCGCATGTTCAGATGCGCACAGACGACAACATCGCCGCCGGTATGACTTCCGAAGCCGCTCAAAGAGACGCACGGCTGCGCTTTGGCAATCCGACCGTAGTGAAGGAGCGCGTGACGGAGCGCGACGCAGCGCTGGGCGTAGATGCAATCATGCGCGATATGCGCTATGCATTGCGAGGATTCGCGAAGAGTCCTGGCTTTACGTCGATAGCCATAGTCACGCTGGCCCTGGGGATCGGCGCAAACACAGCAATCTTTCAGCTTCTGGACGCAGTAAGACTGCGCAGTTTGCCCATTGCCAATCCGCAGGAACTAGCCGAGGTGAAGATCGTTGGCGGTAATCATGGATTCGGTATCAATAACGGTCGATATGCACAGCTCACACGACCCGTTTGGCTGGAGATCCGTGACCATCAGGAGCCTTTCTCTGGTGTCTTTGCCTGGAGGATGAATGACCACCTGATCGGAGAGCTGAGCGATGCTCACAATGTAAGGGCACTCGAAGTTTCCGGCGCATTCTTCAGTGTGCTCGGAATTCGACCGTGGCGGGGAAGGCTGATCATGGCTGCCGATGAAACTTCAGTGTGCACGACACCGCGTGTTGTGGTGAGTTATCCGTACTGGAAGTCGCAGATGGCCGGGCGTCCGCTGACGTCCAATACCAGATTGAAGATCGATAACCAGTTTGCGGAAGTGGTGGGGGTAACGCCGCCAGGCTTTTTCGGGATGGTTGTGGGAGAGAGCTTCGATATTGCCCATGCGCTGGAGTCCACTCCATGCGATGGTAGTCCCTGGCAACGGGAGCTCTTTGACGTGTCGGTGATGGGGCGGCTAAAGGCGGACTGGTCCCTCGACCGCGCGTCTGCATATTTTGGTGCGCTGAGTCCCGGCATTTTCGACGCAACGGCGCCTACGGGATACAGTGCGCAGGCAATTAGACAGTTCACGAGCTATCGCCTGGGAGTCTATCTCGCTTCCGAGGGCGTGAGCGCTCTGCGTGCGGACTATCAGGACTCACTGTCGCTCTTGCTGGCCATCACCGGATTGGTATTGCTGATCGCATGCGCCAATCTCGCGAACCTGATGCTGGCGAAGGCCAGCGCGCGGCAACGCGAAATGGCGGTGCGCATGGCGCTGGGGGCCTCGCGGGGCCGCCTCTTGCGGCAACTGCTGATTGAGAGCGGCATTCTGGCGGCGAGCGGTGCTTTGCTCGGACTAGTGCTCGCCCAGGGTTTCAGTCGTTTTCTGGTGCGGTCGTTGTCGACGGAGCAATGGTCGGTAACCTTGCCCGTCAGTACCGACTGGCGTGTGCTGCTGTTTTCGGCCGCTGTCGCGGTGTTTACCTGCATTGTGTTTGGAACCATTCCGGCGCTGCGTGCGTCGAACACCGACCCAGTAGCAGCGATGAAGACGGGCGATGGACGACTTGCTGGGAACCGCGAGCGGTGCTCTGCACAGCGCATCATGGTGGTGGTGCAGATTTCGGTTTCCATGGTCCTGCTGGTGGGCGCGCTGCTGTTCGTTCGCAGCTTCCGCAATCTGATGACTCTGAACCCCGGGATGCGCGAACACGGAATTAGCGTTGCACACATCGGTTTTCCACTCTCCGATGTACCGCGCGATCACTATAAGGAGTTTAAGCGGCAATTGTTGGAAGAAGTGCGGTCCGTGCCGGGTATCACCAGAGCAGCAACAACAACCAACGATCCTCTTATGGGCGGCAGCTGGACCCACGCTGTCCGGGTAGATTCAGTAGAAGACTCGTCGAAGTTCACCTGGGTGAGCCCCGACTACTTCCAGACGATGGGAATTCCCCTACTAACCGGACGGATGTTCGCCGACACCGACACGGCGAGCTCCCCCCGAGTCGCGATCGTGAATCAGACCTTCCTGCGGCATTTTGTGGGCAATGACAATCCCATCGGGAAGACGGTTCGCACGCTGCCCGAGCCGAATTATCCTGCAATCGTGCTCGAAATCATCGGCACAATTCCGGATACCAAATACAACGACATCCGCGGCGCGACGCCTCCGATGGCATTTGTTCCGGCAGCGCAGTTTCCGCCCACGGCAGAAGGCCCATGGACGTCGGTCATGATTTGGTCCGACACTGCACCTTCCACGGTGATGGCCGAAATCAAGCGACAGATCGGCGAAAAACACCCGAACATCATTGTGCATACGTTTGATTTCGAGACGCAGATTCACGATGGGCTGCTGCGAGAGCGCCTGATGGCGATCCTGTCAGGATTCTTTGGAGCTCTGGCGGTGTTGCTGGTGATGGTGGGTCTTTACGGCGTGATCTCCTACTTGGTCACACTGCGGCGAAACGAGATTGGGATTCGTGTCGCGCTGGGAGCGACACGCTGGCAGGTGATTGCGCTGGTCATGCGCGACGCGGGTTGGATGCTGGCTGTGGGTGCGGCGATCGGCACAACGTTATCCCTGATCGCAGGCCGCAGTGCGAGTTCCATGCTCTTCGGGCTAAAGCCGTACGATCCCGCGACTCTGCTGTTTGCAGTTGGCGTGTTAGCGGCGATTGCGGCTTTGGCTAGCTGGATTCCCGCACGCAGAGCCGCCAAGCTTGATCCCATGGCGGCGCTGCGCTGCGAGTAGGCGGATCGGCTGATTATTGCGCGGCCGGATTATTGTTGTGGGCCGTCTGCTTGTCTGCTGCGGCCTTCTCAGCAGTCTGCTCGAGGGTTGCAGCCTGCGGCATGTAAGTGAGGGCCTGAGCAATCATCGGGTCCCAGTTGGCGCGAACGCGGAGGCCTTCGAGCTGGCCAAACTGGCTGGTCAGGACATCGGCCTTGATGTTCGTTTTGAGCCAATCCATGACAGTCGGAGTGTTGAAGTCTTGATCGGTGTAGACGATATTTTGCGCCGTCAGAAATTGCTTGAACTCGCCGATGACTGCATCGTCAACCTGGAAATCCTTCGCAACGGTGCGGCTGGCCAAGTAGTGCTTCGTGAAGTTAAAGAAGGCATTGTGGGCTGCGAGCACGTCCTGGAAATGGTTGGACTTGGGCGTGTCGATCTTGTAGTCGGGGGAAATGCCGCCGCCGCCATAAACAGTGCGTCCGGAGTCGGTCAGCTTAACTTCGCGATCCTTGGTGTCCTGCGGCTGGTCATGGTTGTAGTAGTAGTCATAGAGCGAGACATTGTTGTAGTTCCGCTGGATGAGCCGTCCGCTGGGCGTGTAGTAGTGATAGGTGGTGAGCGCCAGGCCAGTGTTATCGGAAAGCTGATAGACGGTCTGTACCAGGCCCTTGCCAAATGTGATTTCGCCGACGACGAGCGCGCGGTCGTGATCCTGCAGGGCTCCGGAGACGATTTCAGCTGCGGAAGCTGTGCCGTGATTCACGAGAACCACAACAGGGAAGTCGCGTCCGCCATTTCCATGGGTGGCGCGGTAAATCTGCTCAGGATAGGCGCGGCCGCGCTGCGAGACGATGACCTGGCCACGACTGAGGAGCTTGTCGGAGACGCTGACCGCTTCTGTAAGTAGGCCGCCTGGATTGCCGCGCAGGTCGAGAATGAGGCCCTTAAGGTCACCGAACTGATCGAGGGCATCGTTGAATTCGCGGCCAGTGGTCTCCTGGAATTGCGTGATGTGGATGTAGGCAATGCCGGGGCGGATTTCGTACTTGAGATCAATCGACGGATGCGGAATTTCATCGCGTACGAGGTCGAAGGTAAGGGGAGCCGCGGCGCCTTCGCGGGAGACAGTGAGGTGGACATGCGTGCCCTTGGGTCCCTTAAGCATGTTGGCCACGTCTTCCGAGTTCAGGTTCTCGGTCGATTTCCCGTCAACTGAAACGATCACATCACCCGGTCGCAGGCCAGCCTTGAACGATGGCGTTCCCTCGTAGGGGTACACGACGACGATCTTGTTATTCTGCGGCTGAATGACCATGCCGACGCCGTAGTACTTGCCGTGCTGGTCCTCGCGCATCTTGGCGTAGGCTTTGGGGTCGTAGAAATTCGAGTGCGGGTCGAGAACACGCAGCATGCCGGGGATTGCGCCGTCATAGATGGCCGTATCTGGCTTGTCACCAGTGAGGGGCTCGGCGTAATTGTCGGCAACGATCTGGTAGACATTCGTGAACGACTTCAGGCTGTCTCGGAAGGATGACTCGTCGGTCGAGGACTGGGCACCTACTTTTTGGCCGATGAACATGCCAACGAGACCGCAGGCGGAAAAGAAAACGACGAGAGAGAGGGCTGTGCGGCGGACGCGAGATGACATGCTGGTGGAAATCCTTCGGCTCCCGCTTGGAGGACAGGACTTTCCGGGAGCATTTTATTAGACGAGTATATCACTCATAAGATAGGTGGCTGGATAGCGAACTTGCCGTCCCAGCCGGGATCAGTACAGCCTTTCCCGCCGGACGTTCACCTCACCAAAATATCCGGTGGTGATCTTGATATAGGAGCTTCTTGCTGATCATGTAAAGCCGAAGGTTCGACGGGCGCAAAATGTGCCGGAGATGATAGCAACGGCGCAATCTTCCATGAATCTTCCGCATGGATTTCATCTCTACGCACATCTTCGCCACCTGGTGAAATCGTACTTTTTCAGAGAACCATTTTTCCCATTCCTGCCGGGCATGCTCGCCCATTTTCTTTGTGCGATGCCTTAGACCATCCAGCAGGTCGGGCACTCCAGC